>JAUVUO010000240.1 GCA_030601015.1 Candidatus Omnitrophota bacterium
AAATATTTTATTAGATAGTTTCTTTATTCTATCAGGAGTGATAGAATTTATTTCTGCCTTTATACACTTGAAATCTTCGATTTTACCTAAAGTTAAATAATTCTCGGCCAAATGGAACATCATACCTTGCGGACGCTCTAAACCCATAGCAACTTGTCCTAATAAATAATCCTTAGCTCTTGATAATTCTCTTGACGAAATTTCTTTCTCTTTTAATTTATTCAATTCTCTAAGAATCGTCTTTATTGCTATATACATTTTATTTTTATCTAATCCTGTATGTATAACAAAGGCTCCGCTGTCTTTATATTTTCTTAACTCTGTTCCTATGTCATAACATAAAGATTTTTTTTCTCTCAACTCTTCAAATAGACGGCTGCTCATATTAGCCCCTAAAATAATATTGATTAACTGTCCTGTCAACCGCTCTTTACTTAAATAAGAAACGCCTCTGAAACCTAGACAAACATGAGTTTGTTCAAGAGTTTTCTTCTCCACCTTAATCTTTATACCCCGACTCTCCATGGGGGCAACCGAATTTAGTTTAACCTGAAAATCTGTTTTTATTATTTTTTTTTCTAACAAATTAATTATTTTTTCTCTTGGAAAAGCTCCGCTAAAAGATATCACCATATTAGAAGGTATATAGTATTTATCCCTAAAATTTATCAAGTCTTTCCTGTTAATTTTATTAATAGTAGAAACGGAACCAAGGATATCTTCACCTAAAGGATGTCCTGCCCAAAGAAGTTCATCCAGCAGCATTACAACTCTCGATGGAGGAAGGTCGTTATACATTTTTAATTCTTGCAGGATTACTTCCTTTTCTTTATTTATATCTTCGGCCTTTAACAAAGGGTTTGAAACTATATCAACAAGAATGTCCAAAACCTTGGCTAAATTTTTGTTTAAAAAATTGGCGTAATATCCCGTTATTTCTTGAGAAGTGAACCCATTCAAAACCCCGCCTCTCCCTTCGATTTCTCTTTTAACCTGGCGGTAAGAATAATTCTTGCTCCCTTTAAAAAGCATATGTTCTAAAAAATGAGCTATACCTTTTACATTATTGTTTTCGTAGCGAGAGCCTATATTTAAAAATACTCCCAACGAAGCTGTTTCCATATTTAAAAACTGCGATGATATTAACTTGCTCTTATTTATACTATCTATTTTATACATAAGCATTCTCTGTGTATAATTATTTACCTGTTTATAATATTTTTTGTATGAAATTGCAGCTTATTTAAAAAATTTTTATCCAAATAATTATTTTCTATAAATCCTACAATTTCACTGCCGACTATAACCCCATCACTAAATTTATTTATCATACTTACTTGTTCCTTATTATGAATACCAAACCCTACACAAATAGGCATATCTGTGTTTACTTTAATATTCTTAATATGCTTAGATAATTTACTATAACTTAAATCTTTAGGCCCGGTTATACCGGTAACCGAAACATAATAAATAAATCCCCGCGCGCATTTTACAATTTTTTTAGCCCGCTTATCAGATGTTGTAGGTGTAATAAAAGAAATATTATCAATATTATATTTTCTAGCTTCTTTGATGTATAATTGACTTTCTTCTAACGGTAAATCAACAACAAGGATCGCGCTAATATCTACACCGCTCATTTGTTTAAAAAACTTTTTTACGCCAAACTGCAAAATAGGATTGTAATAAGACATGATAACTATAGGTATTTTTAACTTTTTGTTAAACTTACTGAACCTTTCAAAAAAAACATCAAGATTAACCCCTTTTTCTAATGCCCGGTTAGTAGCTTTTTGAATTATCGATCCATCAGCTAAGGGATCTGAAAAGGGAACGCCTAATTCAATCGCGTCAACTCCCGCTGCTTGCAGCGTTAAACAAATATCCTCTGTCATACTAATTTCAGGAAACCCGAAAGGAACATAAGCAATAAATGCTTTTTTCTTTTCTTGTTTTAATTGTTTAAATTTTTCTTCTAATCTCATACCTTCATACCGCTATAATTACGGACAATATCTAAATCTTTATCTCCCCTGCCGGAAAGGCAGACAACGACTAAACTATTATTTTGTTTCTTTGCCAACACTTTTAAATACCCTATAGCATGAGAAGATTCTAAAGCGGGAATTATTCCTTCGGTCTTAGACAGCAAATTAAACCCCGCAACAGCCTGTTTATCATTAACGGAAACATATCTCGCTCGTTTAATTTTTTTATAGAAAGAATGTTCCGGGCCGACTCCCGGATAATCCAGGCCGGGAGCTATGGAATGAGCATTTTTTATCTGTCCGTATTTATCCTGTAAAACATAAGAATTTACTCCTTGAAATACTCCCGGTTTTCCTATTGAGAGTGGAGCTGAATTCAAATTGTTTAAACCAAACCCGGCGGCTTCTACACCAATAAATTTAACTTCTTTATCATTAAAGAAAGGATGAAATAATCCCATCGCGTTACTGCCGCCTCCAACACAAGCAACCAAATAATCCGGAAGTCTTTTTTCT
>JAUVUO010000002.1 GCA_030601015.1 Candidatus Omnitrophota bacterium
AACAGAAGGTTGCTATTGCCAGGGCTTTAATAAATGATCCGGAAGTAATCCTTTGTGACGAGCCAACAGGTAACCTTGATAAAGATTCCGAGGCTAAAGTCGTTAATTTGTTGAGCAGCCTCAATAAAGATAAAAAAAAGACTATAATTTTAGTAACTCATAATTTAGAGTTGGCGAATAAAGCTGAAAGAAAATTATCCATTAAAGCCGGTGAACTGGAAACCGGAGAGACTCAGAGCTAACTTTAAATATAAACTTTGTTGACCTGAATGGATATATATTATATATTATTTTTAGCAGTATAAATTTAGCGGTTATTGAATTAAAGGAGGGTGAATGAAAGTTTTTTTAAATGGTAGTTTAGTTGACAAAAATCAGGCGAAAATCTCTGTATTTGATCATGGGTTTTTGTATGGTGACGGAGTATTTGAGGGAATAAGAGCATATGGTTCTTTGGTTTTTAAATTAAAAGAGCATATTGATAGATTATATGAGTCCGCGCAATCCATTAGTATGAAAATACCTATAAGTAAAAAAGATATGGCGAAAGCGATTGTTAAAACTTTGAAAATAAATAAATTAAAAGATGGATATATAAGAGTTATTGTTTCCCGAGGGGAAGGAGATTTAGGGCTTGATCCGAGAAAATGTAAGGGGAACGAGACGATAGTGGTTATCACCGACAAGATAAGTCTTTACCCAAAAGAATTATATGATAAAGGGATGGATATAATAACAGTACCTACGGTAAGGAATATTCCCGAAGCTTTAAATCCTCAAATTAAATCTTTAAATTATTTGAATAATATTTTAGCTAAAATAGAGGCTGTTAATTCAGGGTATCAAGAGGCTTTAATGTTGGACCATCTTGGTTATGTTGCAGAATGTACAGGTGATAATATTTTTATTGTAAAGAACGGGGAAATTTATACACCTCCTCAATGTATGGGTATCTTAAGATGTATTACCCGGGATGCCGTGTTGGATATCAGCAAAAAATTAAAAATATCCGCTCATGAGCATGTTTTAACCCGGCACGAACTCTTTATAAGCCAAGAATGCTTTTTAACCGGAACTGCGGCTGAGATTGTTCCTGTGATAAAAGTTGATGGTAGAATTGTAGGTGACGGAAACCCCGGAAAACTTACAAAAATAATAATGAAAGAATTTAAGAAATTGACTAAAGTTGATGGAGTCAAATATACATTGTAGGGTGAATAGCTAAAGTATATTAGAAAATTCTTGGGGTTGCTTGTTTCCGCGTTAAAATAAGGAAGCTTAAAACGATTGAGAAGGAAGAAGGTTGAAGTAAAGAGAGATAAAGGGAAATAAAATTATGTTATGTGATATTTGTCATAAAAATAAAGCAACTGTTCATCTTACGGAAATTGTAAATAATAAGGTGGTAGAATTGCATATTTGTCAAGTTTGCGCTCAATTCAAAACTGAAGAGTTGAGTGAACAAATGAATATGTCTGATTTTTTTAGCGGCCTTGCGGGTAATGTAGATGCTCATGAAGAGGGATATTCCTTGAAGTGCCCTTCTTGCGGACTTTTTTATAGTGAATTCAAGAAGAAAGGCAGATTAGGGTGCGGGGAATGTTATTCCTCTTTTCGAAAACAGCTTTTACCGCTTTTAAAAAATATTCATAGTTCAATTAAACATGTAGGCAAAACACCAAAAGCTGTAGATAAAAAAATATTTATTAAGGTAAAAATAAAAGAGTTAACAGAAAGTCTAAATCGGGCGATAAACTTAGAGGAATATGAAGAGGCTGCTAAATTGAGAGATAGAATAAAAGAATTGGAAAATAATGGAGAATAAAGTTTTTTTAAATAAAAAATGTTATTTTTATCGTTGTAGAGCATTTTTATTATTTGAAGGGGAGTAATCAAAAAATGTTTGAAGGTTTTATTGCTCATCAGCTTAGTTGGTTAAGCGGAGAAGGTCCGGAATCAGATATAGTATTTTCTTCACGAATTAGATTAGCCAGAAATATATCTGACTATCCTTTTCCTTTGCAAGCAAAAACTAAACAGCGCTTAAAAATATTGTCCAAAATAAAATCAGCTTATTCAGACATTAAAGGTTTAGAGGATAGTATTTTTGTTGATATGGACACGTTAAGTTCTTTAGATAAACAGTTATTATTGGAACGTCATTTGATTAGTCAAGAGCATACTGTTGAAAGTAAAGGAAAGGGATTAATTGTATCAAGGAGTGAAGAAATTTCAGTAATGATAAATGAAGAAGATCATTTTCGGCTTCAGATAGTTACCTCGGGCCTTGATTTAAAAAAATGCTGGACAATTTTAAATAATATCGACAATGAATTAAATAATATAGTATCATATTCTTTTTTAGCTGATTTGGGATATTTGACGTCCTGTCCCACAAATTTAGGGACAGGTATGAGGGCGTCTTGTATGCTTCATTTACCCGCGCTTATCCTTACAAAAAGAGTTAATAAGGTGTTGGAATTATTATCCAGGATATCTTTTACAGCTCGAGGGTTGTTTGGAGAAGGTACCCAGGCCTTTGGCGATTTTTTTCAAATTTCTAATCAAGTTAGTTTGGGATTATCAGAAGAAGAGATTATTGATAATTTGATTGGGGTGGTTAAGCAAGTTAAAGATCAAGAATTGAGCGCGCGGCAAACGTTAATTGAAAAATATAAAGTTAGTTTGGAAGATAATGTTTGGAGGGCTTTAGGTATTTTAAAAAATTGCCGATTGATTAATAGTAAAGAAGCTTTAAGTCATCTTTCTATCTTGTCTTTAGGATGTGATTTAGGTATAATTAAGGATACGGATATCTCAAATTATGGGAGGGTAAAAAAAATAATAAACAGTTTATTTATTACTGTTCAACCCGCTCATTTACAAAAGATTCAAGGTAAGCCCATTAAAGAAGAAGAGAGAGATTTTATACGAGCTTCTTTATTGAGAGAACGATTAGGCGAAACGTTAGAGTAGCAGCGGTAAATTAATTTTTTAAACGGGATAATTATCATAAATAAGGTTACAATTAATTATTGAAGGAGGATATAAGATGTTCAACAGGTTTACTGAAAGAGCAAGAAAAGTTTTGGTTTTAGCAAAAGAAGAAGCAAGACGTTTTAATCATGATTATATTGGTACAGAGCATATGCTTCTAGGTTTGATACGGGAAGGAGAAGGAGTGGCTTGCGCTGTTTTACAGAATTTAGGAGTTGATCTTGACAGGATAATGATTGAGATTGAGAAATTAATATCGCCGGGCAGCGTAGGCGCGGTGTTAGGAGATATCCCTTTTGTTCCTAGAGCGAAAAAAGCATTAGAATTAGCGGCAGAAGAAGCACGTAGTTTGGGGCATAATTATATTGGAACGGAGCATATATTTTTAGGGCTGCTTCGAGAAGAAGAAGGAATAGCTTCTCAAGTTCTTTTTTCTTTAGGGGTAGATTTAAAAAGGGTAAAAGATGAAATTTTTTCTCTTTTAGGCGGCGGGGCAACTGCAGGGACAACTGGTCCCGGAGTAAAGTCTCCTTCTAAGACTCCGGCTCTGGATTCTTTTGGCAGGGATTTGACTAAACTTACAAGAGAAGGCAAACTTGATCCTGTAATTGGAAGGAAACATGAAATAGAAAGAGTCATTCAAATTTTATCCAGAAGGACAAAAAATAATCCTGTTTTATTGGGGGAAGCCGGAGTAGGGAAAACCGCCATAGTAGAAGGATTGGCTCAAGACATTATTAAGGGGGATGTTCCTGAGATTTTAAGAGGCAAAAGAATAGTTGTGTTAGATTTAGCATTGATGATAGCCGGGACAAAATATCGCGGGCAATTTGAAGAAAGAATAAAAGCTGTTATGGAAGAGTTGAAGAACTGCAGAGAGGTTATTATTTTTATCGATGAATTACACACATTAGTTGGAGCTGGTGCTGCTGAAGGAGCTATAGATGCTTCTAATATTTTAAAACCGGCATTATCCAGGGGTGAGATACAATGTATAGGCGCGACTACCCTTGATGAATATAGAAAACATATTGAAAAAGATTCCGCTTTGGAAAGAAGGTTTCAGCCGATATTTGTAGAGGCTAATACAGTTAAAGAAACAGTTTTGATTTTAAAAGGATTAAGAGATAGATATGAGGCTCATCATAAAGTTAAGTTCACGGATGATTCTTTAGAAGCTGCGTCAAAATTGTCAGATAGGTATGTTGCAGGAAGATACTTGCCGGATAAGGCTATTGATTTAATTGATGAAGCAGGATCCAGATCCCGAATTTCTGTGTTAACTGCTCCACGGGAAATAAAAGATTTAGAGGAGAAAATAGTCGCAATAGTTAAGGAGAAAGAAGCTTTAATAAAGAATCAGGATTTTGAAAAAGCAGCGAGACTAAGAGATGATGAAAAAACCTTACGGTTTAAATTGGAAACCCAAAGAAGAGAGTGGAGTAAAGAAAGGGATGAGGTCACTCCTGAAGTTTGTGAGGAAGACATTGCGAAATTAGTATCTCAGATAACCGGAGTTCCTGTTTATAGGTTGGAGGAAAAAGAATCAAAAAAACTTTTAAATATTGAACAAGACTTAGGAAATAAAGTTGTGGGCCAAAAAGACGCAATAGCCTCAATCGCCCGTTCGGTTAGAAGATCAAGAGCAGGAATAAAAGCTCCCCGCAGGCCTATAGGGTCATTTATGTTTTTGGGCCCGACAGGTGTGGGAAAAACATTATTAGCCAAGGCTTTGGCAGAATTTATGTTTGGAAATGAAGATGCCTTAGTACAGCTTGATATGAGCGAATATATGGAAAAATTTAATATATCCAGGTTGGTTGGAGCTCCTCCGGGTTATGTAGGTTATGATGAAGGCGGACAATTAACTGAGAAGATTAGGCGCAGGCCGTATTCTGTGGTTTTATTGGATGAAATAGAGAAAGCGCATCCTGATATGTTTAATCTTCTTTTGCAGATATTAGAAGAAGGCAGGCTTACAGACAGTTATGGAAGACGTATTGATTTTAGAAATACAATTATTTTAATGACATCAAATGTAGGGGCGGATATTATTAGAAAAGGAGGGTCTTTAGGGTTTAAGACCATTGTTGATGATGAAAATATAAGTTATGATGACATGAAACAATTATTACTTAAAGAAGTGAAAAAAACATTCAAACCTGAGTTTTTAAATAGGTTAGATGAAATCACCGTTTTTAGGCCTTTAGATAAAGTAGATTTAGAAAAGATAGTTGAAATTGAAATAAAACATTTGAATGATAGACTTTTAGAGCAGGGGTTAGAAATGGTGTTATCATCTGAAGCTAAAGGATTTTTTATTAATAAAGGGTTTGATCCGGTTTTTGGCGCAAGGCCGTTAAAAAGGGTTATTCAAAGATATTTGGAGGATTATTTGGCTGAAGATATAATTAAGGGGAAGTTTTCAGGAAGGATGAAAAATAAAAAACAAGGCCAGATTATAATGATAAAAGTATCATGTAAAGGAGAAACATTAATTTTTGAATGAAAAAATGTTTAGTATTTCTTTTAATCTTGAATTTTTTTTGTTTTGCCGGAGGCAAAGCTTATAGTTTATCTAAGGATTTTATAGAGATTAATTTAAAGGAAAATAAAATTGGTTTAATCGATTTTTGTTTTGCCGGCATTAAGATTAACGGAGAATTTTTTTTTTCATTTATAGAGAAAGAAAGTGATTTTATATTTTGCTTGGAAGGTAAATATATTTTTTCCGGGGGACGAAAAGTTTCAGGGCTAAAAGTTAAGTTAGAGAAAACGGGGCGTACCCTTTATGTTAAACAGTTATCTATCCCTCAGGTAGATATAAAAGGCCAAATAGATTTAGAAAAAAAGGAGGGTTCATTCGAAGCGATAGGGGGCTGGAATCAAAAAACTAAATTATTGGAAGGGAAAATGAATGTTAAAACTAAAGTTTGGGGCACATTAAATAATCTTTTTACCAGCGGTAATGTTTTAGTTAAAGATGGAAAATATAGAGGTAAAAATTTTACTAAACTACGAATAGATTTTTTAGGAAAGCCGCCTTTACTGAATATTACGGATTCCGAAATATTTTTAACTGACGAAAGTATATATAAGATATCGGGAGTTTTGGATTTAAGGAATTTTTCTAATATTTTACCGGGTGCTAAATTTGTTACTCAAAAAGCTTCTTTGGGCGAATGGAAAGTTTTTTCTGAAAGTGATAAAAATGCCGGTTTGAAAAAAAACATTGATGAAAGTTTAGATGTTATCATAAATGCGGATAAAGAACAAACAGCTGAGATTGAAGCGGGAGCGGAATTGCGTTACAATGTGAAAGATGATAACTTTTTAAAAATACGAATGCAGGAAAATAAAACTATTATAGGTTACGAAAGAAGAAAAGATTTTTAATGAAGACAATTAATAAACTTGGGAGTTTTTTCCGTTATCTTATTAAGGTAGCTGCTTTTATAAAAGATATTTTTTGGTGGTTGTTTACCAAAAAAAGAAGTATTAAACCCATAATTCGAGAAATAATTCTTATAGGAGTAAATAGCATTTTTTTAGTATCGTTAATTGCTTTTTTTATCGGAATTATTATTGCGTTTCAAACAGCTCGTCAGCTGCAAGCTTTCGATTCAGTTATTCAACTTGCCACATTAGTAGCGTTATCTTTGGTTAGAGAATTAGGGCCTGTCATTGGGTCTTTAATAGTGGCTGCCAGGAGCGGAGCGTCTATAACGGCAGGTATAGGTTCTATGAAAATAAGTCAGCAGATAGATGCTTTAGAGGCTTTTGGTGTAGAACCCATAGATTATTTGGTCGTTCCTAAATTTATTGCTTTAATTGTTTGTATGCCTATTTTAATAATTTATGCCGATTGTTTAGGCATAATAGGAGGATGTTTAGTTGGTTTGAATAAATTTGGTATTCCTTTTGGCCTTTATTTTCGAATGACATTTGATGCCTTGGCTATGAAAGATATCGTAAGCGGAATAGTTAAAAGTATTTCTTTCGGAGCTGTAATCGCGTTTGTTTCTTGTTATGAAGGGTTTAGGCCTTTTTCTTCGATAGATGTTTCAAAAGCAGTTACTCGTTCAGTAGTTCGTTCATTTATAATGATTATTATTTGTGATTGTTTTTTAACCGGTATATTTTATTTTTGGTTATGATAGAAATTAAAAATATTTATAAGTCATTTGGAGATAAAGTCGTTCTAAAAGGTGTTAACTTTACCGTAGGTAAAGGAGAAACTTTTTTAATGATCGGCAGAAGCGGAGCGGGAAAGACAGTTTTGCTTAAAAATATAATTGGTTTATTGAGCCCGGATATAGGCTCTATATATATAGATGGTGTGGATATTACTCAATTGAACAAAAAAGAGTTAGAGAAGGTTAGATTGCAATTTGGTTTAGTATTTCAGCATAGTGCGCTTTTTGATTTCTTAAGTATTGGCGAAAATGTCGGATTTTTTTTATATCAATATACCGATTTAAGTAAAATGATAATAAAGAAAAGGGTTAAAGATACTCTTGCTTTAGTGGGTCTGGAAGGTATAGAGGATTTATATCCATATGAATTGAGCGGTGGGATGCAAAAAAGGGTCGCGATAGCCAGGGCGGTTATTTATAATCCTAAAATTATAATTTATGATGAACCTACTACAGGAATAGATCCTATAGCTGTAGATAAAATTGTATCTTTAATAGACGATTTACACCATCGATTATCGATAACATCATTAGTAGTGACCCATGATTTGGAAGTGGGTTTGAAGCTGGCTGACCGTCTTGTGTTCCTTTTAGGAGGGAAAATAATTTTTGAAGGTGATAAGAAAGATTTAAAAGAAAGCGATGACAAACGTTTAAAACAGTTTTTAGAAGGAAGTTCGGGCGGCCCTATAAAAGAGATGGAAGTTTAGCCTTGTTTTATTATTTATGTTTAATGTGAAGTCTTTTATTTAAGGAGGTAAAATTTATGGGGAGGATTTTAGATAAGCATAAAAGTTGGGAACATATAAAGGTAGGTGCTTTTTTCTTAGGAGGCATTACTATTGCTATATTTACGTTTATCTCCATGAAAGAATTTATAGCTTTAAAGGGTACCTATTCTGCGACCGTAATGTTTGAATTCGCCGAAGGGCTGCGTACAGCATCACCGGTTAGATTTTGCGGAGTGGATGTGGGAGAGGTTAAACATGTAGAAATTAAAAATAATAATGATAAACCGGTAGTTTATGTAGAGATTAAAGTTTTAGACACAGTAAAAATTCCGAAAGGTTCTTATTTTTTTATTAATAGTTTAAGTTTGTTCGGCGAAAAGTATTTAGAAATTACACCTCCTGCGGAAGTAGTATCAAATATTAAAGAAGGAGATATTCTTAAAGGTATATCCCCAATACCCCTTTTTAATGTTTTTGCTACCTTTACTGAGACTATGGAGAAGGTAAAATTATTTATTGAAGAGGGTAAAATTAAAACTTCTTTAGAAAAGACAATTGCTAATATAGAGGCGATAACTGTGACTCTTAAAGATTTTGCCGGAGTTTTAAATAGTAAAGATGGAACAATAGGCAAGCTTATTCATGATGATTCTTTATATAAAGTTGCTGAAGAATTTGTTTCTGATTTGAAGGAACATCCGTGGAAATTACTGCATAAACCTAAAGAAAAAAAGAAGAAGAAATAATTTAATAGCCTTTCTATTATAAATTATAAGGTTTTTTTCAAAATTATTGATTAAAATATAAATATGTTTAATTAGAATTTAGAGGATTTTGTTTTTATGTTTAGTTGTACTGGTTGCGGTTATAAGTCAATAAAATGGATAGGTAGATGTCCTACTTGTGAAAGTTGGGAAACATTTATTGAAGAGAAAGATATTTCAAAGGAGAATATTAAAGAAGCTCAGCCGCCTATACTTTTAAAAGATATAAAAAAAACTGATGTGCAAAGGGTTTTTACAGGAATGCATGAATTTGATCGAGTTTTAGGCGGAGGATTAGTCGTGGGTGAAATAATTTTAGTCGGCGGATCTCCGGGAGTAGGTAAATCCACACTTTTATTAGAAGTAAGCGCCAGGTTAGCAAAGAAAGGCAAAATGCTTTATGTCAGTGCGGAAGAGTCACCCCAACAGATTGTTTTACGGGCAAAGAGATTGAATGATAAGGGTGTTGATGATATTTATGTTTTAGGGGAAGATAGATTAGAAAGTATTTTTGAACACATTAAAAAAGATGAATTTAAATTTGTAGTAATAGATTCTATACAAGTTATTTATTCTTCTTCATGTGAAGGGATTAAAGGTTCAGTTTCACAAATTAGAGGCTGCGCTGATTATCTTATGAGAATCGCTAAGGCTATGGGGGTAATTGTTTTTGTTGTCGGGCATGTTACCAAAGACGGTGTAATCGCGGGCCCCAAATTATTAGAGCATATTGTAGATTGCGTGCTTTATTTTGAAGGAGAAATCTTTTCTAATTACCGTATACTTAGGTCGACAAAAAATAGATTTGGTGCTACCGGAGATATTGCTGTTTTTGAAATGAAGTCAACGGGATTGGAAGAAGTAAAAAAAATTGCAGATATATTTTTACCGCATAAAGAAAAATCTTTTGCCGGCAGTTCCGTCATTTGTGCGATAGAGGGGTTGCGGCCGATCCTTATAGAGCTGCAGTCTTTAGTTAGCCGTGCTAATTTTGGAGTAGCTAAAAGAAGGAGTTTGGGATTTGATTTTAATAGATTCTCACTTCTTATCGCGATAATCGAGAAAAGGTTAAAATTGCATTTTTCTAATCAGGATATTTTTATAAATGTTGCCGTCGGTATAAAAATAAATGACCCAGCTGCCGATTTAGGCGCGGTAATGTCTATGGTTTCCAGTTTTAAGGATAAAGAATTATATAAAAGCACGGTTTTTATTGGAGAAGTTGGGTTAGCCGGAGAATTAAGAAGAGTTAATAATATAAATTTAAGATTAAAAGAGATACAAAGAGCTAATTTTAAACATTGTATTATCCCGGAAATTAATTTTAAGGAGGTGGATAAAAAATTTGATTTTGATATTCGAGGGTATTCTTCTTTAAAAGATGTTGTCGATGAAATGATTAATTAGGTAAAGGTTTTATATTATTTATATTTTTGTTTGAGGAGGTTTTAATTATGGGGTTAGTTTTTTTAAGAATTTTTTTTGTTATGATATTTAGTACATTGGGGTATTCAATGGGCGGTCAGAAACCGATCTTTTATGGTGTTTTAGGACTTTTAGTTGGTATAGCCGTTGTTATTATGGAGATTTTTGTTCGAAAAATATCTTTAAAAGGGTTATCGAGTGCTGTTTTTGGAATAATTTTAGGGTTAATTGTTTCTTGGATATTTGGAGAAACACTAGCGCATTTTCCTTTGCATAAAGATTTTTCTTTAGAGGTAATAAATAATGTGAGAGTTTTTGTTACATTTATATTTGTTTATTTGGGACTTACTTTAGGAATTAAAGGAAAAGATGAATTCAGTTTAGTTATACCCTATGTAAAGTTTAAACGTCAAGAAATGCGTGAGGATGAAATTGTTATAGATACCAGCAGTATTATTGATGGGAGAATTTTAGATATAGTAAAAACTAAGTTTATTGAAGCAAAGTTTGTTGTTCCCCGGTTTGTTCTTAATGAATTGCATACTTTGGCTGATTCAACTGAACATATGAAACGTCAAAAAGGTAAAAGAGGCATAGAAATTTTGCATTCTTTAAAAAAAGAAACAAATATAGAAGTAGAAATATATGATCAGCTTTTTGATGATATCAAAACCGTTGATGAAAAACTTGTTAAGTTAGCGTTAACATTAGACGCGAAGATATTAACTACCGATTATAATTTGAACCGTATAGCCCAACTGCAAGGGGTAAAAGTTTTAAATATTAATGATTTCGCGAATGCTTTGAAATCTTCTTTTATTTCAGGACAGAGGTTTTCCTTAAAATTAATTAAGGAGGGTAAAGAGCAAAATCAGGCTATTGGATATTTAGAAGATGGGACTATGGTTGTTGTAGAAAATGCGAGAAGGATGATAGGGAAAACAGTTTCTTTGGAGGTTTCTTCTGTACTCCAAAGTTCAAGCGGTAGGATTATATTTACAAAAATTATTTAATTTAGGGTATACGGCAATTTATAGTTTGTCGATAAAATGAATAACACGTGTAGGTGATTAATGTTTTGTTTGTTAATAGATAATTTTGGGTTTTTTAATAAACGGCACAATGTTTAGATAAATTATTATGAATTTCAAGGCAGGTGCTGTTATAGTTTGTGCTGGGATAGGAGTGAGGCTGGGTAATATTGATAAAGCCGTTTTAGAATTGCAAGGCGAGCCTCTTTTTTATCATAGTGTTAAAATTTTCAATAAAATAAATCGGATAAAACAGATTGTTTTGGTTTTAAATAAACAGCATTTTGAGTTAGCAGAAAAATTGATATCCTCAGTAGGTAATTCAAATTATGGAAAGAATAATCCAAATATATCATTTGTAGAAGGAGGAAAAGAGAGAAAAATATCTGTGTTGAATGGACTTAAAGTTTTAAAAAAAGATATAAGTCATGTTCTAATACATGATGGAGCAAGACCGATGGTTACAGCTCGAATTATTAATAGAATTATAGATAAACTTAAAGTATATTCTGCTGTAACTTGCGGAATTAAGGTAAGAGATTGTTTAAAATCAGCAGAGGATGGCCTTTTTATAGAAAAAACTTAAAGAGAGATAAGGTATATCTTATTCAGACCCCGCAGGCTTTTGAGAAAAAGCTGATTTTAGCCGCGTATGATAATTTTTTTAAAAGAGAGGTTTATGATGATTCGCAATTTGTTGAGTTGATGGGGACAAAAGTCAAAATAGATGAGGGTGAATTAACAAATTTTAAAATTACTTATCCTGAAGACATTTCGTTAGCGAATATAATTTTATCTAGCCGAAATTTATAGAACAGTTTATAAAATAAATATATATGGAAAGTTATAGGGTAGGTTTAGGTTTTGATGTTCATCGTTTCAGTAAAACTCAAAAAAAATTGGTTTTAGGAGGAGTTATAATATCCAATGATTATGGCTTGGAAGCGGTTTCTGATGGAGACATTCTTCTTCACGCGGCAGCTGATGCTTTATGCGGAGCTTGCGGCTTGGGGGATATTGGCGATTATTTTCCTCCGGAGAATAAAGAATCAAAAGGGTTAGATAGCCGAAAGATAACAGAGTTTATTTTAAGGAAAATAAAAAATAATTTTTATATTGTAAATATGGATATTATTATCGTCTCGGAACAGCCGCGGCTGATTTCTCATAAAAATAAAATATTAAATTCTTTGAAAAGTATTTTTTCGGTATCAGAGATAAATTTAAAAATAAAATCCAAGGAAGGAATGGATGTATTAGGAAGTAAAGACAGTATGAGTTGTTTGGTTAATGTTTTAGTTCGATATAACAAATTATAATATTTAGAATGTTGAGTTTATGTTTTTTAATAAAGGGGTTTTGTCATGTTAAATATATATAATAGTCTTACAAGGAAGAAAGAAGAGTTTATCCCGCAAAATGGTAATATAGTAAAAATGTATGCCTGCGGGGTTACTGTTTATGATGATTGCCATCTTGGGCATGGACGTTCTCTTTATATATTTGAAGTTATAAGAAGATATTTAAAGTTTAAGGGGTTTAAGGTTCAATTTGTTAGAAATATTACTGATGTGGACGATAAAATAATAAATAAAGCACGGCAAATTGGTCAAGATGAAGAGATTCCTCTTAAAGAAGCTTTTGAGAAGATAAGAAAAAAATATATTGATAGTTATTATGATGATTTAAATTTATTAAATGTGCCGCCTGCGGATATAGAACCTTTGGCTACAGAAAATATAGCCGAAATGAAAAATTACATTCAAAAATTGATTGATAAAGGTTTCGCTTATGACTCTGAAGGTAATGTATACTTTTCAGTAAGAAAATTTAAATCTTATGGTAAATTGTCAGGTAAGAAAATAGATGATTTATTGTCTTCGGTAAGAATTGATGCCGATCCTTTCAAAAAAGATACTCTTGATTTTGCTTTATGGAAAAAGGCTAAGCCTGAAGAACCATCATGGGAGAGCCCTTGGGGGCCGGGCCGGCCTGGATGGCATATAGAGTGTTCGGTTATGAGCCAGAAATATTTAGATGCCGATACATTGGATATCCATGGCGGAGGCAGGGATTTGATATTTCCTCATCATGAAAATGAAGCGGCTCAATCCGAGGCATTGACAGATAAACAATTCGCCTGTTATTGGATACATCACGGCCTTTTATCGATTAATGGCCAAAAAATGGCAAAATCTTTAAAGAATTTTATTACACTTAAAACCGTGATGGATAAGTATTCCCCAAATATGTTAAAGTTTTTTTATCTTCAAGCCCATTATTCAAGTTCCATTGACTTTTCTTGGAATAAGATGGAAGAAGTAAAAAAAGCATATCAAAGAATAGATATTTTGGTAGAAAAATTAAACAAATATTTGAAAGATAAAGATATAAAAGAAATGATGAGATGGGGAACAAATGGCCGTTTGGGAGAGTGTTTTGAAGATGAATTTAAAGCAGCTATGGACGATGATTTTAATATGCCTAAAGGATTGGCAGTATTGTTTGGTATAGTAAATGCTTGTAATGAACAATTCAATAGCGATGATGAATATAAAGATAGTATGTTAGCTTATGCCAGAGATGTTATTCGAAAGATTCTTAATATTTTTTCATTAACATGTGAAATAAAAAAAGCAGCTGGAATTTCCAGCGAACAAATAGAAGAACAAATTGATATAAGATTGCAATGTAAAAATGAAAAAAATTATCAGGAAGCTGATAGAATTAGAAAAGAGTTGAAAGACAAAGGTATTATACTGGAAGATACAAAGGATGGTACCCAATGGCGAAAAAGAATATAAAACTAAGAGGCTTTTTTATTACAATTGAAGGGTTAGAAGGCAGCGGTAAAAGCAGTGTTATTAAGTCTCTTACTAAATTCATTAAAGATAAGGGCTTTTCTTTAAAAGTTCATCGTGAACCCGGGTCTACCCGTATAGGAGAAAAAATAAGAAAAATTTTGTTAGATAATAAAAATAATGAACTATCTGTACATACGGAATTGCTTTTATATTTAGCCGCAAGAACACAGCTTATTGAAGAAAAATTGAAAGAGGACTTTTTTATTAATGATTTTGTGATTTGTGATCGGTTTTTTGATTCTACTTTAGTTTATCAGGGATTTGCCCTTGGATTAGGTGAAATTGTGAATAAATCTGTACAGATGTTTTCATTAGGAGTAACTCCGGATTTGACAATTGTTTTAGATACTCCGGCGAGGAAAGGATTAAGCAGACTAAAAAATAAGGATCGTATTGAATCAAGGCCGTTACAATTTCATAATAAATTAAGAAAAGGATATCTTTACTTAGCGAAAGAATATCCTGAAAGAGTAAAAATAATTAACGCTAGGAACAGTTTAGATAAGGTTTGTCAAAATGTCCATAAACTTGTGGAGAAAACATTTTTATGATTATTATTTAGATAAAAGAAGTAATTTTTCATGGATAAACGGCAAGAAATTATAAATTATTTTAATATTTTAAAAAAAAGAGATTCTCTTGGAACAGCATATTTGTTTATTGGAGAAGACTTTTCTTTAGCTAACGATATTTTTAAACTAATTAATTGTCATAGTGATGCAGATTTCTGCGGTGAATGCTGGGATTGCAAAGCAATTGATAAAGTAAATCATCCTGACCTTTTTATTGTTGAACCGGAAGGATTATCAACTAAAATTGATAAAATAAGAGAAGGGATGCGTTTTCTATCATTGAAAAGTTTTCGGGCTAAGAATAAAATATTAGTTGTAAAAAATGCTCAGAGTTTGAGTTTAGGCGCTTCAAACGCTTTTCTCAAAACTTTAGAAGAACCGGTTAAGAATTCCTTTATTGCTATTTATACTACTAAAATAGATGGGTTATTGCCTACAATTATTTCTCGCTGCCGAAAAATTTTTCTTCCTTTTAACAGTATTATCGATGAGAAATCACTTTCCAACGAGAATGTCTATACCTTTATGAAAGGAGTCCAAGTTGATTTTAAAGATAGGAAAAAATTTGGTTTATTTTTAAATGATTTTATTAATATTTTGATTAAATATGTGGTTAATAAAATTAAAAAACAAAATAATCATTTGATTGAGGCCAATGGCTGTGAGATAATTTTAAAACGTTATAATATTGGCCAGATACAAGATATTATAGGTTGTATTTTGAAAATATATAGTGCTTATAATAGTATTAATATAAAATTGGGTTTAAACTTAATAAAGATGAGGTTTACGTAGAATATTCAAAATGTATTGAATTTATTATAAATTTTTAGTGCCGAAAAGTATAAAGGAGCTGAACGAAATGAAAATTGGGATGGTAAGGTTAAGAGAAGCCGGACAGATTATTTCTTGCCGGATTAATGATGAGATAGTTGAACATGATTATGTCATTGTTGAGGCAGATAGAGGGATAGAGTATGGTGAAGTTATAGAGATAATAGAGAAGAATTTTAGGGATTGTGATAATAAAAAAGCGTCTTTGAAAAATATATTACGTAAATTAACTCCGGAGGATTATAAAAGAATAGAAGCGAATAAACAAGAAGCAAAAGACGCAATGAAATTATGTTCAGGTAAAATAAGAGAATATAATTTAGCTATGAAGCTAGTTGATTCGGAGTATTCATTTGATAAAAAAAAGATTATTTTCTATTTTACTTCAGAGGGCAGAATAGATTTTCGTGAATTAGTTAAAGAATTGGCTAAAATATTTAAAATCAGAATTGAGATGAGACAAATTGGAGTAAGAGATGAAGCCAGGCTTTTTGGAGGATATGGCCATTGCGGACAAGCTTTATGTTGTTCTCGATTTCTTAGGAATTTTGAGCCGGTAAGTATGAAAATGGCAAAAACACAGAAATTATCATTAAGTTCCGGTAAAATCTCAGGTATATGCGGTAGACTTATGTGCTGTCTTTTTTATGAGTATAAAAATTATAAAACATTATCTAAAGGTTTACCTAAAGAAGGGCAAATAATTGATTCTGTGTACGGTAAAGTAAAGGTTGTATCCGTAAACATTTTAAAAAGGACGGCCTATGTCGAATTAGATGAGGGAAAGATAGAGAAAGTTTTTTACGATGAGAAAACATAAGTTATCTAATGGATCATAGAGGAATGGATAAAGACTTGAGAAAATATATATGAGCAAATTTTATTTAACAACGCCTCTTTATTATGTGAATGCCAGTCCTCATATTGGGCATGCGTATACAAACATTATTGCTGATTGTATGGCCCGTTTTAAAAGAATGTTAGGGGAAGATGTATTTTTTCTAACAGGAACCGATGAACATGGTGAGAAAATAAAGAAAGCGGCCGAAGCTGATAATGAGGATGTTAATGATTTTGTAGATAGAGTTTCCGGAAATTTTAATAAATTATGGGCAGAATTAAATATATCCTATGATTGTTTTATTCGAACAACAGGTTCAGAACATATCGATACGGTTAAGGCAGTTATAAAGGTTTTACAAAATAAAGGTGATATTTATAAAGCGAAATATAGCGCCTATTATTGTGTTCCTTGTGAATCTTTTTGGACAGAAACACAAGTTAAAGAAAACGGAAATTGTCCCGATTGCAAACGTGAAATCGAAATTATTGAAGAAGAAAATTATTTTTTTAAATTATCAAAATATCAAAAATGGTTAATTGATTATTTTAAAACCAATACTGATTTTGTAAAGCCAAAGACAAGGTATAATGAAGTTTTATCATTTTTAGAAAAAAATGTTTTAGAAGATCTGTGTATTTCCAGGCCTAAAAGCAGAGTTTCTTGGGGGGTAGAGTTTCCAGGAAATGAGAATTAGATTGTTTATGTCTGGTTTGATGCTCTAATTAACTATATAAGCGGGGTAGGATACAACACAGATAATGGAAATTTTGAAAAATTTTGGCCGGCGAATATTCATTTTATAGGTAAGGATATTTTAAGGCACCACGCTGTGTTTTGGCCGATAATGTTAAAAGCCGTAGATGTAGAACTACCTAAAACTATTTATGCTCATGGCTGGTGGAAAATAGGGGACGAAAAAATATCTAAATCAAAAGGAAATATAGTTAATCCTTTTGATTTGATTTCAACTCTTACCCTATCCTTGGGTAATATTGAATCAGCGGTAGACGCGTTACGGTATTTTTTTTTAAGGGAAATTTCTGTTGGGTTGGATGGAAATTTTTCTTGGCAGGCTTTAGTAAACCGAATTAATTCTGATCTTGCTAATGATTTAGGGAATTTAGTGTTTCGTGCTTTGAATATGTGTGAAAAATATTTAGAAGGCCGAATATCTCCAATTTCATGTGAAATACCTATTGAATTTAAAGACAGTTTGGGAAAATTAGAATCAAAATATGATGAATCCATGAGCAATGGCGAGTTTTCATCTGCATTAGGTGATGTTTTTAAATTTGTGAGTGTAATCAATAAATATATTGAAGACACTAAGCCTTGGGTTTTATGGAAGGGGAAAAAATATGATGAAATAAAATTTTTTCTTTATTCTCTTCTAGAAGGGATAAGGTTAATATCTTTATATATTTATCCGGTAATGCCGTTTACTTCATTAGCAATAGCTAAACAATTAGGGCTGGATGAAAAGTGGTTTTCTTTGGAGAAAAAATCATGGTCAGCATTAAAAGAGTATACTATAAAAAAAGGGAAACCTCTTTTTCCCCGGATTGATGTTGAATAATATGTATACCAATAAATGATCAACATCTTAATAAGTTCATGTTTATTGATTCTCACTGTCATTTCAATTCACTCCAAAAAAATAAAATAGATACTATAATAGAATCTTGTTTAGATGGCTATTGTTTTATTGATTCAAGCATTGATCTGAAAAGTTCAAAAATATCTGTAGAAATTTCAAGCCAACATTCATTTATTTATACATCTCTAGGATTCCACCCCTTTTCAGTTAATGAATTTTCTTCGGAAACAATTATTAAATACCAAGAGATAATTGAAGAAAATAAGAAAATTGTGGCAATCGGGGAAATAGGTTTAGATTATAAAGCTAATGCAATTGTAGAGGATCAGGAGAAAGTTTTTATAGATTTTGTAAAACTGGCTCAAAAAAATAATTTACCTATAGTTATACATAACCGCTTCGAAGGTGACAAAATTTTAGATATTTTAAATAATTTGTATTCCGGTTATGACCGGGTAATATTCCATTGTTTCTCCTATTCTCCTGATTTGTTAGATAAAATTTTAGAACGGGGAGCTTATGTTTCGTTTTCTTTAAATGTTTTGAGGAAAAATAAGGCAATTATAGCATCACTAAAAAAATGTCCATTAGATAGGATTCTTTTAGAGACGGATTCACCTTATATGCGAATAAAAAATGTGCCTTCAACTCCGTTAGATATAAGAAATGTCTATTCATTTGCCGCGGAAGTTAAGGATATTAAAAAGACAGAATTAGAAGAAGCAGTTTTTTTAAATGCTAAAAAAGTTTTTAATTTGCGGGAATATTTAAAATGCAGTCAATAAATTTTAAGAACAATCGTTTATTCTATCTGGATCAAACTAAACTACCATTAAAAGAGATATGGCTTGAATGTACGAGCTTGAAGGAAGGATTTATGGCTATCAAAAAACTTAGTGTAAGAGGGGCACCTCTTATTGGAGTATTTTCTGCTTATTGTATCTATATTCATTTAAAAGATTTACCATCAAACAAAGAAAAATTTTTAAAGAAATTAAAAGAATCATTGGAACATCTTAAGTCCTGCCGTCCTACAGCTGTTAATTTATCCTGGGCTTTGAATAGGATTGACGAAATTGTTATTAAAAATAAAGATAAAAGCCTAATCCGGATAAAAAAAATTATTTTAAAAGAAGCCATAACTATCCATAAAGAGGATATAATTTTATGCCGTAAAATAGGAGAGTATGGGGTTAAACTTGTTAATAAAGGTGATAAGATTTTAACTCACTGTAATGCCGGGATTTTAGCTGCAGGGGGTGAAGGAACAGCTTTAGCTGTAATATATAAAGCTAATCGCGTATACAAAGATATAATGGTTTTTGCGGATGAAACCCGGCCTTTACTTCAGGGCGCTCGGTTAACAGCTTGGGAATTGGCTAAGAATAAAGTTCCTGTGACAGTTATTTGTGACAATATGGCTGCTTTCCTTATGCAAAAGGGCCAAATAAATAAAATTATTGTTGGAGCAGATAGAATAGCCGCAAATGGAGATGTTGCTAACAAAATCGGCACATACAGTTTAGCGGTTCTGGCTAAATATCACAAGATACCTTTTTATGTTGCCGCTCCGTTTAGCACTTTTGATGTAACATTAGAAAAAGGAGAATATATACCTATAGAACAAAGGCATGAAAATGAGGTACATAAAATCATAAATAAAGTTTTAATTACTCCGGCAGATGTAAAAGCGTATAATCCTGCCTTTGATGTTACCCCTAATGAGCTTGTTACAGCAATTATTACTGATAGAGGAATACTTTACCCCCCTTTTAAATATAATATATCAAAGATTATTTAAGCTAGTTACTTAATAGTAATTAATAAAAAATATATTTAAAATTAAAAATGTTATCCTGTCTAGATGAAGATTTAAATTTATTTGAACCGGACCCTTTATAGGCAAAATTTTTTATTATTTTTTGCTATCTAGAAGTTGGAATTGATCGTTGAATAAAATGTTTGATAAAAACCAATTTGATGAGGGTTTATAAAAATAGAATTCCCAAATCAGCGGCGCCTTTTCGTTTTTCAGGATGTAAACGAATCTGACAATTGATGTTCCAAATTTTTTTTCTCTTACCTTTTTCACGCTGATTAACATTTATTGAAGAAATAAGTTGACAGTTGTATATAATAGATTATATCATAATTATATAAACATGAAGGGTAATTGCAAAACACAAATATAAATAAGTTTAAAGAAAATAAGAGTGGATAACTAAAGTTAGGATAAAAAGTATTCAGCATGAAGAATAAATCCGGGATAAAAAATAAAAATGAAAAGTACAAATTCATCGTAATAATTACCCTCACTTTTTTTTGTTGTTTTCTTGCCTATTTTTTCCATAAAATATTAAAAATCAGCATTTTATTTACTCATCTTTTTTATATTCCTATTGTTTTGTCATCAATTTGGTGGAAAAAGAAGGGAGTATTTATAAGCGCATTTTTGGGATTATTTATTGTTGTAAGCCATTTTTTGTTTATTCC
>JAUVUO010000150.1 GCA_030601015.1 Candidatus Omnitrophota bacterium
AATAACGAATCCCCCCATGAAAATTAGCTATTTGTTTTTCATAGGGGTAGATAAATTTTCTATAAGTTTTATTTGAAAATAATGCTCCATCAACTTCATCATTATATAAATCTGACGGTGCAACTTTTCTATAGTCATTATAAATATATCTCCAAGTTTGATGTATATTTTTTGCATCTATTCCCAAAAAAGCAGCCCTTTCTTTTTCAAAATGTAATTTAGAATCAACAAGAAATTGCATTAGGCTGTGAACAAACTGTGGATCATCTATTAAATCTATATATAAATTTGTGAAACCACGTAGTATACAAGCTAAACCCCAAGGCCCTCGTGCCCAACCTGGAAAACTTATTTGTAATTCATCTCCGACCAAATCTTGCATTTTGCTAAACATCATGTGGGCTTGAGGCATAATCCCGCTATTAAAAAAGTCGGGCATCTGCAATTTGTCCAAATCTCTTTTCTTTTTTATAACAGGTAAGCCAAAAGAGGGTTCTTCATTTGAACGAAATATTGGATTTATGCCAAAAAGTGAGGATTCTAATGCCATACCAAAATCAAGATTTATAGTTGTATCAATAATACTATCATCGGGGACCTCTTCATACTGAAAGATCTTAGATTTTAATTGTAATTCTAAGAGTAATTCAGGGCTTAAAAAACATTTTTCTAAATTTACATTAAACTTTCTTGCAAACCAAAGTTTGCCTAAACCAATATATATCGGAACAAATGGTGGATATTTTTTTTGTTCTTTATATTTTGGTTCTTGAGCGATGTCTTTAACTTTATTTATAAGGTCTTTTATTTTAGAAACTGACATTATAACACCCCTTTTTAAAAATAAAGTCAGTAAAGTCAATCTAAAAGATTCTTTGGTTTTTAATACTTATCACTATACTACTTATTTATCGGGTAATCTATGATTATTTTCACCTTTTCTTTTATAAATAAGTTCTTTGGTTTTATTAAAAATATATTTTAGACATACCGTATTTTTCAATCACTTTATAGTAGTTTCCACTTCTACCAAAAGTATCATCCAGCCCTAAATTATCAAAAAAACTGGTTTATTTTTTAAACAAAAATTAGTAAGTTTATATCCAAGGCCATTTCTTTTTTGATGGTTTTCTACAACGAGTAGGACCTTGTCTTTTAATCCGGAGTTCAGAAGGGTTTTTTGTCAAATGGTTTAATAGAGTACATATCAATTTTTTCAATAGAAATATTTTATTTTTTCAGTTCCTCAGCTGCTTTTATTGCCTGTAAAACAGTATCTCCAAAAGTCACTACTGTTACATCTTTCCCCCTTTCGAATAGTTTTACTCCCTTCAAGTTTGAAAGTATCTTCTCTGGAATAGATATCAAAAAGGGGGTCTCGCATAAACCTTACGAAAATAAGCCCAGGTGTTTTATAGCCACATCAAACATTTTTTTGCAGACTCTGTGTCAGCAGCAGCAAGAACCTTTATATTAGGTAAGGTAGTCATAAAGCTTATATCTTCTATAGCTTGATGTGTTACTCCGTCTATATCAGGCGTTGCTCCTCCATGAGACTACAGTCATTTGTCATTTAAATCGGGATAACAGATGAATGTATGTATTGCTTCAAGCGCTCTCATCGTAATAAAAACTCCATAACTACATGCGATTACCATTCTTCCATTAACCGCCATTCCCGTGGCAGCAGCCATAGTAATAGATTCGGCAATTCCCATATTAAAATATCTATATTCTAACATTCTTTTGGAAAATGCCTGACGTGGGTGGCAATATTTGCTTTACTTAGTATCATCATTGTCTCCCCCAATTTCTACAATAGCTATTTCATACTCTCGTTGGTTACCTCCCTTGCTATCCTCTTATATTCTCCATAAAGCTTACACTTTTACCCTTTACCGAATTTACTATAATACAGACAGGCTTACTTTTTAATAATTTTTGCTTCTTCTAAGGCGGTTTAAATTTCCTTCATATCATGGCCATTTATTGTCATAACATGTTAGTTAAAAACCCAAAGTTTTTTATCTTTGGGTCCTATAGAAATAATTTTTTCAGTAAAACCATCTATTTGCAAATTATTTTTATCTACAATATCAGTAAGATTGTCCAATTTGTGCTTACAAGAAGAAGCTGCTGCTTCCCATACTTGTCCTTCGTCAATCTCACCGTCACCGAGAATTACATATATATGATAGTTTTTATTTACTAATTTGTGGTTATATCAACTCCTGAAGTTTTTATCATATCAGAATGTCCCTGTAAAATACTTTCAAATTTTCTTTTGGTTATAAATCATTTTTTATATAATAATATAGTAATTTCCTCTTTCTCTTAACCTAATGATAGCAAACGAGGAAGCCATAACACTAATCCGGGAACATAGGTAATTAATAATAATACAATAATCAATGGTATGGAAAAAAGTAAGCATGGTTTATATATTTTGTAGGGTTCAATTTTTTCTAACTTAGCTATTGTAAAGAGTGAAAGCCCAAAAGGAGGAGTCGCCAATCCAATCATTAAATTTAATACCATTACTACTCCAAAATGTACGGGATCAATACCAAGGATTTTGACTAAAGGCAAAAGCACTGGGATAACAATAACCATAACCGAGATTGCTTCCAGAAACATCCCAATAATTAAAAAGAATATATTAAGAATTAAAAGTATTATAATAGGATTAGTACTGATAGAAAAAACTAATTCCATTATTCTTTTAGATGCTCCATCTGAGGCAAGCAACCATGAAAAAGGAGAAGCAAAAGCAATTATTAAAATAATTGTAGAACTTGTTATTATAGTATTAAAAATAACTTCTTTAATATTATCCCATGATAGAGTTCTATAAACTAATGTTCCCAAGATAAGGGCATAAGCACTTGCAACCACTGCTGCTTCCGTAGGAGTAAAAATCCCAAAAATTATTCCTCCTACAATAATTATTGGTGTCAACAATGATAAAAAAGCATCTTTAAAGGAAATCCATATTTCATTAAAATTAGCACGTGATCCTACATAATAATCTCTTTTTTTTGAAATAAAATATACTAAAATCATTAAAGAAAACCCCATTAGTAACCCCGGTATAAGCCCACCCAGAAAAAGAGCCCCCGTTGACGCCTGAGCCATTGTCCCGTAAATTACCATAGGGACGCTCGGTGGAATTATAGGTCCAATAGTTGATGAGGCAACTGTTATTGCATCACGAAAACCCATGTCATAACCTTTTTCTTTCATTACCTTAATCTCAATAGCACCTAGCCCACCAGCATCAGCTACAGCCGCTCCAGACATACCTGCAAAAATAATACTTGCTAATACATTACTATGTCCTAAACCTCCTGGAATGTGCCCAACAAGAGTATCTGCAAATTTAAATATTTTTTCAGTAATCTTACTGGAATTCATTAATTGACCTGCTAGAATAAAAAAGGGGACTGCTATTAGAATATATTGTGTCATCCCGTTAGTAAGTCTCTGTACAATAACATTTAATAAAGACATCTGATCAGAAAGAAATAAGGCTATAACTCCAGAAAAACAAAAAGCTATTGCTATAGGCATACCAATTAAAGCTAATAAGAAGAAGCTTATGACTAAATAAATGGCCATTTATGATCACCCCATTCATTCATATTTATTAAGTTTATTTTTGTTTTTGAGCTTATTCTGTTTCCAGAATAAAGGTCTTACATTATAAAACAACACTAATATAAAACTAACTGTAGGAGCTGCATAAAGCCAACCCAAAGAAATAGCTATAGTCCTAAAATTATTTGGTGAAAAAGCTTGTACAAGCCTAAAACCTTCCTTTACAACTATAATACTGAAAACAAAAACGCTCAACCTAACCAAAATTCTACAAAAATTTCTTGCTATTTGGGGTAAAGCATCAACAAAAACATTTATAGTAATGTGCTGATAATCAAAAAAAGCAACAGTAGCCCCTAAGAACATCAACCATATAAAAAGAACTTGACTTAATTCATACTGCCATATGATTGGTGAATTAAAAATGTAACGAGCTATCACCCCCGCAGCCAATAGAGTAAAAAGAATGACCATAAGAAAAATGCATATATATTGAACTATTCTATTAATATCATTACTCAATTTAACTATTATATTATTCAACTTATTCCCACTTTTATTATAAAAATAGAGGCTTCCTAACTTAGGACTAGCATTAAACTGCAGCTTATTAAAGAAAGGAAGCCTAATGATTTAGTTAGCTAAGAACCTTTTTATTATTTACGTAAAGCTTTTAATGCAGCTTGCAAATCATCTATTATTTCAACACCATATGTTTCTCTAAATTGATCATAGATTCCTTCTGTTGCTTTTTCAAATTTCTCTTTA
>JAUVUO010000168.1 GCA_030601015.1 Candidatus Omnitrophota bacterium
CATCGGCCTGAGCATGCCCGGGTTCAAAATCAATTACTGTCTTTCTGTTTATCTCAGCTCTTTGAACCACCCTTTCTCTCGGAACAAAGTAAATCATTTGAGTCCCCAGCTTCTTCGCGAATTCCTCAATCATTTTTTCTTCATTATCAACCTGGCGGCTGTTGCATATAAGCCCTCCGAGCCTTATTCCGCCTGAATCCGCGAATTTAACAATACCTTTACAAATATTATTTGCCGCATACATAGCCATCATCTCACCTGATACTACAATGTAAATCTCCCGAGCTTTTCCTTCTCTCATAGGCATAGCAAAACCGCCGCACACTACGTCACCCAAAACGTCGTAAAAAACATAATCCAGCACGTATTTATCGTCATAGGCGCCAAGCTGCTCAAGAAGGTTTATTGAGGTTATAATACCTCTGCCCGCGCATCCAACACCCGGCTCGGGGCCTCCCGATTCTACACATCTCACCTTTCCATAACCTTCTTTGATAACATCATCAAGCTCAACGTCTTCACCCTCTTCACGGAGGGTATCAAGAACAGTCTTCTGATGAAGACCACCCAGAAGGAGCCTTGTTGAATCTGCCTTGGGGTCACATCCTACAACCATAATTTTTTTACCCATCTCGACAAGTCCGGCTACTATGTTTTGAGTTGTTGTAGATTTACCAATTCCCCCTTTACCATAAATAGCTATTTTTCTGATCACTTTTTAACCTCCTTTACTTAATTGCTTTTCTAAATAAAAAAGCATCTTAATTCCCAATCTATGAGATTCAAGACGCTCATCGTCAAAATACTTACTTTGTAATAAAATAAAAAAACGTTCACCGCAGCTTACTTAACCTTGCTACTTTGAACGCCTTTGTTTCTACACTACACCGTGTTTTAAACTTTTTATGTGTACTACATAACCTAAAGTAATTTTTAAAACCTTTTGGTAACCTATTAAAATTCTATTTTTAGCTTTTCAGCAATTTTCTTTTTAATTTTAATTACCATAACATGTGAAACACCTAATCGTTTACCGGCTTCTCTCACAGTATAGCCATCTAATAATAATGTGAAAACTTGATTTTCTCTTTTATTTAAATTTCTTCTGTTATCTTCTATATCAAACTTCCTATTTAAACAATCTTTTAAAGATTCTTTAGTATCAGGAAATAAATCTCCTAAAGTATTCCCCTTATCATCAATAGGTATTTCAAAACTTAGAACCCTTGCCTTATTCTGATTCTTCCTAAAATAATTTAATATAAAAAATCTGCAGCCTTTAACTATATATGCTTCATTAATACCTTTAGGAACTCCTTCCTTGAACTTATTCCAAAGATAGATACACATCTCCTGATAAAAATCATCTTCATTTATAAATCCCAGTCTATTTTTATAACCTTTTGCCATTACTTTTAATCTCGGTGATACTTTATTAAATAAGGTTTCAAAACACATTTTACGCCTCCAATATTCGATTTCAAACACATAACATTCAATTTATTACTAATTGAACCTCGTTGTCCCCTCAAAAAAAATCCTTATGAGCAACATTGCTACTAAAAAAGACTTCTTTATCCGATATTTCTAACATTGAAATGAAAAGACTTAAAATAAAAAAAGGCGTTCTTGCGAACACCTTTGTCATTCCTTCTAAGTACAACTTTGTACTCTAATTACTTTCAATTAAATTTACCACTTAATCATGATTTTGTCAAGATATCAATAAACTACCCAAATTCCGAAGTTGAATATTTTTTATGCCATCTTTGCAAATTTTATCTCTGAATGTTCCGTTTTAACCTTTGGAATATCCAACCTCAAACCACAAGCTGCAGTTTTACCCCCCCAATCTTTTTTTTGAAATATATTTTATATCAGAGACTATTGTCAAACAGACATCTCCCCTAAAAACTATAAACCGCTCTGTTTATTCTCTTTTACCATGCATACTGCATTCGCCGCCGTATATTTGTAAACATTTCAAATGTACGATCTGTCGCGGTTATTACTTGAAAAAAATATCTGCGTCCGGTTTTTATTAATTTACCGCTTGTTTTAATAAACCAATGACAAAATTTTTTTATTTGATACGACACAACTTCTTTACCAATAAAAAATCGCTTAACAAATTCAACACAGTTGAATGCTATTATTCCCAAATAAAAATAATTTGTGTTTTTTGTGAAGTCATTGCTGGGCATCCATTCTATGTTATAACCTTCTTTAAGCTCTTTGTTATAATTCTCACTTCCCATACGGCCGGCATGAATTTCTAATATCTGTTCAGAACTTTGTTCTAAATTGTTTGCACCCATTACATGATAACAATATTCATTTTTAAATAATTCTAATTGTTTTTGATTTCTCCAACGTATAACTACCGCTCGCATTGCTTTGCAGTTTTCATCATTAGACGCATAAATAAATTCAGCATATTCTCTAGCTTTATTATCATTATATTTTTTATTTAGTTTTATCCATTGTGCTTCTGATAGGTGAGCAATGGTTTCTTTTATCGCGGCATTTTTTGCTAATGTGATATAAAAATCTATACCTTTTTCATTGCAAAAATTAAAAATATTATTGTTATGTCCTGCTGAATCTAAACGAATCATTTTTATTTTTTTCTTTGCCTTTTTACATATTTAAAACATCTCTTTGAACTGTTTTAAAATACCATCTCGCGGTGAAATATTTCCCGGCCGTAAATCCAGCGTCACACATAGATTTAATTCAGGGATAAACCCCAATAAACCGCTGAAATCTTTTGTATCTCTATATAAAAGTTTAGCACTTTCTTTTGAGTCGCGTCATTATCATAGGTGAATTCTGTTAATTCACTATCAACAATTACACCGAATTCATTTAATTCTATTTTTATGTTATTATTATCGGGCCGACAGCCATCGGCCCCTACGATTTTGTTATTATTTATAATTTTACCAAATATATTTTGGCTATTAAATGAACATATCGTAATAAAATAATAACCGTTCAATGAATAATCATGATTTTTAAATCGGATAGGTTTGCGGGGTTTTAATTTTTCCATTTTATTTACCTATAACGCCCGAAATGAGCAATTTTTGGAGCGGCTTTGGCCGCGGAAAAAATCCGCTCGATTGAGTTGTTATGAGTTTTTATTTATCTACTTGTTTCAAAATGTTAAGAAGTTCTGCTTCATTCTTTATCTTATCTAAATTTGTTTTTTGAGCCCAAATTAAAGCTTTTGAAATATACTCTTTATATTCCTCATCATCTTTTTGTATCCTGTGCAAAATAGCAAGTCTGCCAAATGTTAATGCAAGATCGGTTTGAATATTCTTTTTGTCATTTGCGAATATTTTTTCGTGTTCCTGTAAAATGTCCGCTAAATTTACTAATGCCCAAATCCCTACTGTTGGATTTTCATTTTTATAAGCTTGGTATGCTCTTCTTTCCCACTCTGCACGATTTTGCAATCCAAAAATCCGCATTGTATTTTTTGCAGTATTTCCGAGAATTATAAAACTTCCTATTATTCCTATAACTATACCGATTCCGAGACTTGTTAAAATAATTATTTTTTTATTCATTTTATCTCCTCATAACAATTAATATACCCCTATTCCTTTTATCTTATAATTTTACCATAACATTATCATTATCAAAAAAAAAGTCAATGAAACCGCCTTGATTCTTTCCGGTTAAGCCTTTAATAACAGAAAAAACGGTAAGTTCCATTTAGAAGGATTTTATACATGGATAGAAAAAATGATATATATATTACAGAAAAATATTTAACGGGTGGGTTTTATTTTTGCTTTTGTTCTTTCGTATTCTTTTAATATGGGAATCCAACGTTTAACAATAACTATATCGTGATATTTCATCGGTAACCTCCTTTGGCTATTATACCAAAAGCGTTACCTAATTA
>JAUVUO010000085.1 GCA_030601015.1 Candidatus Omnitrophota bacterium
AATTTTATTTTGTTTGATATTTTTTTGGTTTATTTTTTTATTGATTTCTCAATATCTTTAATTTCTTTTACTAAAGAATTTATTTTCTGGGTATCTTTCCAATGACATTTAGGTGTATTTGCTGTGAGTTTTCCAAGTTTATAGTATAACTTTTCTTTTTTGATACCTAAAGACAATGTTTTAGTTTTTTCTATGCTTTTGTCAGAAATATCCTTAAGATGTCCTTTTCCTTTAGCTAAAAGTTTCAATGCGGCTTCTATATCTTTTTCTAACTCTTTTTTGGCTTTCGGCCAAATTTTATCAACTACTTCTTTGAATGGATCTTTTTTTACCATAGTATCCTCCTTTTACAATTACGTATAAAAAAAATTTTGATAAACATATTTTATTCTACCACATCATAATTTTTTTTCAAAAAATATATATTTTTTGATAGTGTAAACTATTATTCGCAAACTTTCAAAAAGTTAAGTTTTTTTAGGCCATTAATAGAATATAGAATAAAACCTTACTGACCTGTCTAAAGGCAGTTTGTGGTATAGTTCAGCTTGACACGATAGATTGTTTTGTTTGTTTTTTTAGGACTAAAATTATTTAAAATTACATATGATTTTGTATGATGATCTATTTTAATAATTAGAGACAGTGCTAAAGCCTGTCTGTTAGTAATAATTACCTTATTAGAATTATAGTTAGCTATGATAATAATCGAATCCTCTTGACTGCAATTCTGGGATGTTCGGATATACCTAAATATGTTTTCTCTCTTTTTTTTAACACAAGACTCAAGACATTCTCCCCATATTCACTTAACGATAGTTGTCTCAATAATTGCAGGTATCCCATCCTTTGTAGTATCTTCAATAAAAGTAGTTGCATTTGTTATTTTTGAATTTTTAGATTGACCAATAATTTGAGGTTGTATCACATCAGGCATTACTACACGTAAAGTTACGGAAATCGTGTTAGCATTTGCAGAAATATGTGAGAATAAAAACAATAAAAATAATTTTGAAACCTTTTTTTTCATAGCAATCCCCTTTTTCAGAAATATTAAAATTTCATTGATTTCGACCATCTAAAATTATATTTTTTGCTTAAGCGAAGCTTCGAATATATCAAAAAAAACCCCATTGTAAAGTGTTTATTTTTTTTAAAACAGTTTATTTGTTTTAAAAAATTCTTTGAAAACGTTTACAAAATAACCCTTTTTTTTAAAGTAAAAAAAAAATATTTATGTTATATTTGAGTTAAAGGAGAAATATGAAAAAAGAACGTAGAAAAAATTACAGATTGAGGGATTGTTTACCCGTGATGAGATGTCCGTTGAAATATCTTTTTGATAAAAATTATTTTAGCAAGGATATTTCAGAAGAAGGAATGTGCCTATTTACGACTCTTAAGCTTGAAATTGGTAAGATTTTGAAATTGGGAGTTTATTTACCTGAACAGAAGGCTCCGGTAATTATAACAGGCAAGATTGTCAGACGTCATGAAACCGATGACCCGGATAATCCATATTTATTGGGTGTTGAATTTGTTGATGTTGAAAAAAATGTTAGGAATAAAATTTTAAGTCATATTAGATTTTATTTACAAAAAGGTTAAATATTCAAAGTTTGTGGTGTATTATTGAGGATTTATTTGCAAGGAAGAATAAATTTAAAATATTTCAGCATAGCTTCTCAATTTTTTTAATCTAATAAAGTTAAAAATGAAAGAAAAAAGAAGATTTGTTAGAATTCATGTATCCTTTCCTGTTGAATGTAAAACCTTACCTTCTCAGGTATATTTTTATACCGTCAGTAAAGATTTAGGTTTAGGCGGCTTAAAAATAATATCTAAAGATTTTTTAAGCAAAGATTCATTCGTTACGGTGAACGTTAACCTTATTGATAGAATTTTAAATGCTAAAGGAAAAATTGTATGGTGTAATAATAGAAGAGCTTCGGAAAGATATATTTCAGGCATCGAATTCATCGAAATGAATCAAATAAACAGAATAGAACTTTTTGAGCTTATAAATTTAGTAGAAAATGATAGCTCTTTTAATTATAATCATTTGAAGTAAATTATCCCCAAAAAAATTATGTGAATATGGCGCGAAGTACTCACTGTGTTCTTTTTAAAGGGTAGGTGGGGGACTTGGCCCATAGATTTAACTTCGTTCAGCGTTAGATACGCCGTTTTGCGGCGCATCATGGCGGTGTTGTGAAATACCTTTTTGTCATTGTCCGGCTTGACCGGACAATCCAGAACTATTGATTTTATTGACTTTCCGGATTCGCATTTCTGTGGGAATGAAACTTTTAGCTTATTTTGCAACAGCGCCATCATAAGTTCGTTAGTCGGAATGTTAATGATTGTAGAAAATAAAAAAAGGAAGATTTATCGCTTTACAGGATAGACCTTTTTTATTTCACTTTTTGTCCCCAACTTTTTTATCATCCTCTTGTTTATCCGGGGGATCTATTATTTTTTTATAGAATTATTTATTTTTAGATTGCCCAAAGAGGGCAATGACATGGGTGGTATTTGAGTATAATAGTTTTCCTTTATTTTAAACGTCAACCCGCAAATTCGAGAACTCTCCATTGGCACCTAATAAGAGTTTAACTTTACAAAATAAAGTAATCGGTTAAAATATTTATATTTAAAATTTTTCAATTACGATCATATGGATTTAAATAAAAAAAATATTGTTCTTATAACTTGTGCTCGAGAATTAAGCATCTTTTTACAAAAGGAGATAATAGAACTCGGGTTTAAAGTTCACTCTTTTCATAAAACCGGCGTTATTATAGAAGCTTCTTTTCAAGAGACTCTTTTACTAAATCTTCATTTAAGGACAGCCTATAATGTCCTCTATTTACTTAAAAATTTTGATTGCACCTCATCGGAAGATTTATATCAAAAGACATTTTCTTTACCATGGGAAGATATAATACCTGTTGACGAATATTTAACTGTTGTTGCTCATACAAATACTTCAGTTATAAAAAATTCTATGTTTGCGAGTCAAAAAATAAAAGATGCTATAGTAGATCGTATTTTTAATAAGCTCGCTAAACGGCCTAATTCCGGGCCTAAACATGACAATGTTGTAATAAACCTTTTTTGGAAAGACGATAAATGCTGGTTATATTTGAATACATCAGGGAAAAAATTATCAGATAGAAATTACCGTAAAATCCCCGGTAAAGCTCCAATGCAAGAGACTCTTGCCGCTGGAGTAATTATTGCAACAGGATATACAAAAAAAGAACCTCTAATCAATCCCATGTGCGGAAGCGGAACTTTGGCAATAGAAGCAGCATTAATAGCCTTGGATTACGCTCCGGGTCTTTTAAGGGATAATTTTGGATTTATGCATATAAAAAATTTTGACAAAACTATTTGGATAAATTTAAAGAAAAATGCCGAGGCGAAAGCTAAAAAGTATTTACCCGCTCCAATAATAGCAAGTGATATTAATTCAAAAGTAATTGAAGCCGCACAAAAAAATTCAAAAGCGGCGAAAGTTGACCATCTTATAGAATTCAAAGTTTGTAATTATCCGGATACTCCAATTCCTAAGGAAAAAGGGATAATTATCTTTAATCCGGGATATGGTATTCGTATGGGTGAAGTTTCCGAACTTATCGAAACTTATAAAGGAATAGGCGACTTTTTAAAACAAAAATGCCAAGGCCATACGGGATATATATTTTCCGGTAACACTGCCCTTACTAAAAAAGTAGGTCTCAGGACAAGCGAAAGATTGATTTTTTTTAACGGTGCTTTAGAATGCAGACTTTTAAAATATGACCTCTATTCCGGAAGTCTTAAAAATAAATAGTTAATTTTCCGATATTAAGGGAATTAATAATTTTTTTTAAACTTATCTTTTTTTAGTATTTATCTAAGATAGGCATAAAAAACAAACAGAGTTTAGATTTGCATTTCTTCACCGCAATTCGGGCAGACAAATATTCCTTTAGATTTACTAATCCATTTAACGGATTGATATCCAGAGACAAGTACCCCGCAATGAAAACATAAATATTGTTTTTTTTCAGTTTCAGACGATAATATATCAAATTCTCCTGACATTATAAAGTCAATAAATTCATCACCATTTAACATAATTTTTATCTTTTTTATAAAATTTTTGGGATTAAACTTCAAGACTAACAATTTATAACATATTTATTCACAAAATACAGGGGGCATTCAAAGAAAAATTTCGGAGCTCTTTTAAATAATTTAAGGTGTGACCAAACCGATTAGTTTTTAAAGGAGAATAATATTTATAGAGGAGTTGATATTTAACAATTTTATTAAATATCCGTGAAGCTATTGTTTGAAATTACACACCGACTTTTATAAAATTTAGAAATAATTTATACCAAAACTTTTTGTAAAAAAAGTTATAATGCTCTGCCAATCTTTTTCGAATATAGAAACAGGAACACTATGCCCGTACCCCTCATCAATTTTATATTTAAAATTTTTATCTAATTCAGAAAACCAGCCTTTTAGTTTATATAAAGTTTGCATGGCACTATCCTTACTCCCTGAAATCATGTATGTTTTTGGCAATTTTACAGCGTCTTTTTTGGTGAAACCGCCAGGCAAATACCCTGCCGAAATCGCTAATGAGGATACTCTGTTATCTAAAGCAGCAACTTTAAGGGCTAAAGTTCCACCCAAAGAATAACCAACTATTCCAATCCTGGATTTATCAGCGTTCGCAATATTTTCAGCATAATCAATCGTTTTTATAATAGTTTTAACCCAATTTTGTTTTTTACTTTCAAAATAATGGACATTAATTGCTATTATACCTCTATTCATTAAATCAGTGGCAAACTTTTTATAGCGAATAGCTCTATCACCTTTTATACCCGCTGCTCCATGGATTAATATAACTACAGGACGAATTTTTGGTACCGGATTATAAATATCTAAAGTTACTTTTTCATCATCATATTCCAATAAAGCAGAACTAACTCCTCTTCTCCATTCCGACACCCCTAAATTAAAAAAAATCAAAACAAAGAAAATACTCAATGAAACAAACTTTTTCATTCTACTCCCTAAATGGAATATTTTTTTTAAAGGGGACAGACACCTTTTTCATGTATCTTTCTTCAGCCTCCCCTGCGGCAAAGACTTCAATGTTTTAAATCTGTAACAAATTTATCTGACCCTATAGCCAACCCTTTATTTGTTTTTAATCTAATTCCATTTGTCATATCAGTGTCATTTTCTTTTAAATAACAATGCATCCGGAGATAATAAACATTTTGTTTTCATTTACTCTCCCTTTTTAAGGTATTATTTTCTTATTGCTCTTTCACTCTTTTTCCAGTCATAGGCACAAACCTAACGGGAATGATATTTCTACTCTTTATGTTCGAGTTTATTTTCTCAAGTAACTTCAATTCCTGCCAAAGAGATCCTACCGGAATAACCATCTTTCCCCCCTCGGCTAATTGGTTAAGCAGAGGTTGGGGAATATAAGGAGGCGCGCAGGTTACAATAATAGCATCGAAAGGAGCATGCTCTTCCCATCCGAGATAGCCATCGCCGCATTTGACAGTAACATTTCTATAGCCTAAATCCTTCAATATTTTTTCTGATTGTTCAGCTAAAGGTTTTAATATCTCAATAGTATAAACTTCTTTGGCCAATTCTGCTAATATTGCTGCCTGATAACCAGAGCCGGTTCCAATCTCTAAAACTTTTTTATCACTATCTAAGTTTAATAATTCCGTCATTATAGCCACAATATATGGTTGGGAAATTGTCTGCCCTTCTCCAATAGGTAAAGGTTGGTCACTATAAGCCGAATTTTGAAGATGAACAGGGACAAACAGGTGTCTTTTAACTTTAAGCATAGCTTTTAACAGACGTTCATCCTTAATGCCCCGATGTTTTATTTGGGTTTCTACCATATCTTGTCTTGCCTGTATAAAATGAGTTTGTTTCATAGAAAAATCCTTTTTATTATTAGGTAATCTATATACAATGGATGTATCTTTCTCCTGGGAATATTTTTTTGTGGTAGATGACAAATTGTTATTACAGCCCGATATAAAAAATAACCCTATCA
>JAUVUO010000082.1 GCA_030601015.1 Candidatus Omnitrophota bacterium
CCGCATCTTCCAATTTAAGAGCAATATCTACGGCATTTGATGCCGAATCCCAGCCCAAACGAATTTTAACAGTCACAGGAACAAGAGATTCCTTAACTATGGACTTTAGTAGATTATATAATTTTACCGGTGTCCTAAGAAGACTAGCACCTTCCCCTCTGCGAGTAATCTTCGGCCTCGGGCAAGCCGCGTTAAAATCCAACAAATCAAATCCGTAACCTGCCAACTTATCCAATGCTTTGAGAATATAATACAAATTGCTGCCCAACAATTGCACACCTAAAGGCCTTTGTCCTTCTTCCGACCTTAGTATTTCCACAGATCTTTTACTCATATAATTCAAAGAACGTGCATTCAACATCTCTAAAAAACAACACTCACACCCAAACTTACGATTAAGCATCCTAAAAGGCAAAGAAGTAATACCTGACATAGGCGCAAGTATCACAGGCGTTAACAATTTCAATTTTCCTATCTGAAGCATTAATAATTTAAATTAAATTTTACCATTAATCGTTCAATTTTCCCATTATCTAATCCTTTCTATCTAATCTCTCAGATATAAAAAATATTTTTTATTATACCTAATAAAAAAATTCGGGTAGGCTTTTAAACCAAAAATAACGAGGATTTTATAATTTTTAAATAGTAATAAATGAAAAAATCCTTTTTAATAAGGAAACTATCCAGGCCCATATAGGCAGATAAAAAGACTTAAGTTGAGTCATCAGATAGCTGAATATATTATTCATAAAATCAGTCGTTGTCCATTCACCAAAAATAACCATTTTAAAAAAACAAACTATTAGTAAAATACCAAAAACAAACAAACATACAACTAGAATGAATAATGGGACAGAAACAATTAAACAAATTCCTTTTTTTATACCGGAAAAGAAATCAATTAATAAATACTTCGCAGTATTTATTAAATTTTTTTTATATGAAGCATGCTTATTCATTAATAGTTATTTTTGAAGTTATCTATATTTGTTATTGTACTCACACCTTATAAAAGAAGATTTAATTCGTAAAATAAAGCATCAATCCGTATTATCGCTATTCTTTATTTTTATAAACTCGTCCAATTTTTCAACAAACACTTTATCTAAATTTAAAAACTTAATTCTGGTTCTATTAAAACTTTTACCTTTCGCATATGGTACCGATTCTAAAACCTCGCCTTTCACTTCCATCTTCTGAATATAAAAAGGAAATCTTATCAGCATTTCTAAAATATCTCCTTTATTAAAACCTTCATTTGTCGTAAGCATAACACCTTTTTTACTTATATCTTTTGTTTGTGACATATCGAATTCCCGCATATTTACTAAACGATAACTCACTACACAATGACAATCAACTCTCAAGTTTTTTCTTTTTTCTTTATCTGAAGTTTCCATATAATTATTTTTAAAAAAATAAAAAAATTAGAAATAGCCCTTTATCAAAATTAAGTTTTTATACCTTATTCAATGCTCTAAAACAAATTGGATAAAATTTATCATTTACTCCTTTAAATTAGTTTACCATTTATTACGGCCGTTTGCTAGTAAAAATAGTTATAACCAATTGGAAAACATAGATTTAGTATCTATTTTTTAATTTATATTTTACAATACCTTTTATAAAGTGTACAATATATACATCTTTAAGCTAAATGAAGTCTTTCATACAAAATCATTAATTAAGCGGCAATTGATAAAATAGTTTTAGGGTAATTTATGGATGAAATAAAAAAAGAAGAAATACTCTCTTTTTTAATTAAAATAGAATCAGATCCTTCATATAAACAAATATTAAAATTTTTCCAGGGTGTGCCGGCTATAGTTATCACTTTTATTATATCAATGCCGAATATAACTGAAATTAGACTTTTACTTACTACTCTTTGGGAAGAAAACAAAATCATGGTAAATGGTTCCGGTTACAATAATTTAATGAAAGGCCTATTAAAAAATGACAGGTCGTTCTGGTTTGTTGCCATACGCACTAAAAAATAATTTAATAAATGATAACACCCCCTAATTCTTCAAATACATATTTTTTTTAAACCCCCAATCACAAAAAAAACCGCCCTTTACGGCCGGTTTTTTTTGGTAGCCCCAACCGGATTCGAACCGGTGTCGCATGGCTGAGAACCATGTGTCCTAGGCCTAGCTAGACGATGGGGCCAAATAATTATATATTTTATTTAGAAATATTATATTACCAATTTAATATTTTTTTATTTGTTTAATTGAGGATTAATTTTATCTATTTCTTTTTCTTGCTATATTGATTTTGACAATCATATCTAAATTTTTCCCTAAAACAGCCTTTTCCTGCGCCTGGATAAAATATTGCTCGGCAACTTTAGAATTTCCTTTACTCAAATAAATAGTAGCCAATTTATAATAAATTTTAGGATTATTATTATCGATAAGTAAAGCTTTTTCTAAAATATTTAAAGTTCTATCAAATTTATTTAAGGCCTGAAAAGCATTGCCTAATTCAATATAAGCTTCTACAAATTCTGGATTTATATCAATTGATTTTTCCAAAGCACGAATTGATTCTTGAAAACAACCTATATAGGAATATGCTCTTCCTAACTGATAATATCCCTCAGCAAACTTTAAATTTAAAAATATACTTTCATTTAACAAAATTATAGCTTTATTAAACTCTTTTTTTTCTATAAAATTTTTTGCTTCTTCTAAAAAATTTTCCGATAATACAATATCCCCTATATTTAACCCCCGTTTAGAATCTAAATAAGCTTTTGCCTTAATTTTATAATCAAAATTATTATCTTTAATAAAGACTCTGGATTTAAAAATATTTAAATAAGCATCAGCATAATTTTCAATTTTATCATAACTCATACCTAGATAGAACATTGCTTGATCAAATTTTGGATATATCATAATAGCTTCCTCTAAATACTGTATTGCCTTAGAATAATCGCCTTTAAAATAAAAACATAACCCTAAATTATATAGAATAATTTCTTTTTTGGAATAATTTGGCTGTGATAAATCTAAAGCCTTCCTTAAATTTCTGTTGGCGGCATCGAAGCTCTTTTCTTTTATATGAATGACTCCAAGGTTAACATAAGCATCCGGATTGCTCGGAAACAAATTTATAGCTTTCCACAATAAAACCTTAGCTTCATCATATAACTGATAACGGGAAATATCTGAACTTTTATTTATATATTTTATGTATAAAAATTCGGAAAGTTCTTTAGAAGTTTGTTCGCTAATAAAAGCTGTCGCGTCATCAGTATACTGAGCTGCTAATGATTTTTTTGAGTAAAACCAAAAAACCAAAATAAAAACAATTATTAGCAAGTAATTAAAATTTTTCCTTTTCATTAATTATAATTATATAGTAAATAACTGTTATAGTCAAAAAAATAATATTTTTTTTCCTTCTTGGATTAAAGATATTAAAAAATCAAATTTATAAATTCAACAGCCTCAGGCCCATTATTCATATTAGAGTATTTGAATCACACCTATTATTTATTCTTTAAGCCAGATTTTTCTCATATCCTCGGTTATTTCCCGTTGAAGAGCGTAATCTATTTCTTTATTATTGCCTTCTTTAATAATTTTCTTTTTTGTATGTATAAAATTATTTAATCGACAGCTCTTAGCTCCTGCGGTTCTTACGAAGTCTCTTATCTCTCTATCATCGCTAACCACAACAACTTCACTCTTATTTTTAAAATTTGATACCCGTTTTTTAATTATATCATCAGCGGTGCCACACCCGCTAAAAACAACTTCAAATCCGGAATTTATTACTTCCGGCCGTGGTTGTCCATCAAAAACGACTATAACTTTATTATTTATGCTTCCAGTAAGTTTATTTTTTTTGATATAGTTAATTAAACTAATATGAGGATTTTGTGAACTTTTTAGTTCCGGGACTTTATGAACCAGATTGAAGGCGTCTATGATAAAGACCAACATAAATTAATCCTCCCATAATTCCTACAAAAACTACTGTAATTAAACTTAAAAGTGAAACCCCTAACCCTATAGTTTTATCTATTCCCGCAAGAGCAAAAAAATAAACTGACGCTGCTTCTCTGGTTCCGGCTCCGGCAATTGTAATGGGAATAGAACTGACGATAATCACAAGAGGGACTAAAATAAAAAAATATATTAAATTTATATTTACTCCAAAAGCCTTGGCTGCGATAAAAACAGAACTTACACCCAAAACATTTATTAAAGCAGAATATATTAAACTTTTAAAAAAAACATAAGGATTTTCCCTAAAAAACCCGCATTGCTCATGTGCTGAAATTAATTTTTCCGTTATAAATTTATTTTTTTTAAATACCTTAACTAAAAATAAAAAAAATGATTCATTAAATACAACAAAGGCCATTGCCCCTATAATTAAACAAAGAATTGCTATTGATATAACCACCTCTTTGCATATACCTGTATTGAATCCCAGAGCAACTGACAAAAGAGCGGCAAATAAAACCATTAATGTAAGAGTAGTCCCTCCGCTGAATCTGTCCATAAAAATTGACGAAACAACTTTTTTAGTATCACCATAACGGTATGAGATCGATGCCCCTCTGAATACATCTCCAGCGATGAATGAAGGGAAAAAAAGATTAAAAAAAAGACTGGAAAAATAGCAGAAAAAAATTTCTTTCTTAGTAACGTTTATATTTAAATGATTAAGCAATAATTTCCATCTGGCTATCCCCACAAAGTAACAAACCAAAGATATACATACGCTTAAAACAATATAAGGTTTGTAGGAATATTTATAGATTTCAACAATTTTGCTATAAGGGATAAATTTAAATAAAGCAAATATAATAGCAAATGTTATAACAATCCTAAAAATAAAAAAGATTTTTTTATTCACTTTTTCTAAGAACTTATATAATGGCCTTTAAGATATTTATAAACTCCAATAGCTGCGGTTGCTCCCTCAGATGCCGCAGTTATTAACTGCTTTAACGGACGGCTGCGGCAATCACCGCAAGCCCATAAAGTTTTAGAACTGGCCCGCATTTGTTCATCTGTAATTATAAACCCGTTTTCATCTTTCTTTATAATATCTTTAACTATTTGAGTATTCGGAGCAATTCCCACGGCTACGAATACCCCTTGTAACTGCAGGGATTGCGTCTTGCCTGTGAGAGAATTTTGGATAATGAGCTCTTCTAAAAAATCTTTGCCTTTTATCTCATTTATCTTACTATCAAAAATTACTTCAATATTACTCTTTTCAAAAAGTTCCTTTTGTAAATAATCCAAAGCCCTTAATTTATCTCTTCTATGTATCAAAACAACTTTATCCGCTATTTCCGATAAATACAATGCTTCTTCAACTGCAGTGTTACCTCCGCCAACAACAGCTACTTTTTTACCCTTAAAAAAAAATCCGTCACACACAGCACAATAAGATACTCCTTTACCTGAAAACTCTTCTTCCCCTTTTACATTTATTTTTTTAAAATTGGCACCTGTAGCAAGGATTAAAGATTTCGCTGTATACAAATTATTGTTAGTCTTTATCTGAACTTCATTGTTATCAATATTAACATCAACAACTTCTTCATTTGTAATATTTATACTCAAATCTGTTAAAGTCTTTGTCAATGTTTCAGCTAAATCCCGGCCTTTAGTTCCTAAGCGTAACCCTACATAATTATCAATGTTTTCCATGAAAAGCAATTGGCCTCCAACAGCTTTTGGTTCTAAAATAATAAAATCCAATCCCGAACGTTTAGCATAAACCGCAGCACTTACTCCTCCGATACCTGCACCTATAATTGCAAGATCAATTTTTCTTTCCATAATCTATACCCCTATTTTATATTTTGGTTCTCATTTATCTTTACATACTGAAAAAAAATATTCCCTTGAACGATTATAAGTTTTTTCAGCCTCAGAAAGGAAAAAACATCCGAAAATTTCGTTGTTCGATAAATGATATCGAACACATTCACAGCACATACCTTTGCTTGAACAAGATGGGTAAGTACAAGAACAATGATCTATATTCTTTTTCTTATTTACGCATTCTATTTTTTGTCCTCCTTATTATTCGTTGAAGCTGAAAATAAGATTTTAATTTCTGGAACAAAGAAATCCTATCAATAAACGAAATTCCGTTGATATGATCAATCTCATGCTGAAATATGACTGCCAAA
>JAUVUO010000019.1 GCA_030601015.1 Candidatus Omnitrophota bacterium
TATGATGTTGGAACGAATTGAGTTAACAATCGAGATAATGATCTAATATAATTAATGACAAGCTTTTGCTGTTCTTGATATAAATTATGCATTTTTAAACCGATACTTATTTCTTCACATAACGAAGCAAACCACTTTTTTTCATCTTCGGTGAAGTCTTTCATTTTTGAATCCCTTTTGATATAAATAGCGCCTAATGTATCAGAAAAAAATAAAGGGCTAATTAGTCTTTTTCCAAGAAAAATTTCTTTTTCTTGTTTTAATATTTCTTTTTCAACACGGGTAAGAATAGAAATTCCTCCTTTCTTCACATATTGTTTTTTATTTTCTATCCGAAGCTTTAGGTATTGACGGGTATTAAAGATGGGGCATATTATTACAACTTTATCGGCTTTAAAAGCATTTTTATGAAGACGGCATACTCCGGACAGAAAATTTTTTAATTCACCTAATGTTGTGATTAGCCGATAAATTGTATGATACGACGAAAATATAGAAGTATATTTATTCATAAATGATATTTTAACTCATATGCCCTTTATTTTCCAGAGAAAATTTCAGTTTTTTGGAATTAGGGGTCAATAATAATTTCTTTTTGCAGCATAACGTATAATTCCTTAAGACTTTGAGAAATTATTTTTGTATTTGCCATAATTGGCATAAAGTTTGTATCGCCTTGCCATCTGGGAACAATATGAAGGTGTAGGTGTTTAGCTATTCCCGCTCCCGCAATACTGCCAATATTCATTCCTATATTAAATCCGCCGGGATTTAATACCTTTTTTAAAGCAGATTTTATTTTTATAAGACTTTTGTTTATATTTAAAAGTTCATTATCTTTTAATTTTTCTAATGATTTTATATGCCTATTAGGCACTATCATAATATGGCCGTTATTGTAAGGATAAGTATTTAGAACCGCGAAACAATAGCTTGAACGAAAAATAATAAAATTTTTTTTATCTTTTTTTTCGTTCAAAATATTGCATAAAATACACCCCTTCTTTTTTGTCTGGTTAATGTAGTTAATTCGCCATGGTGCCCATAATCTATCCAATTTTAATTAACCTCCTTTTAATTTTTTTACCATTTATTTCAATAATACCGTAGGATTTGTAAGGGGCAAAAATTGTATCAGTAGGTGACCCGGGATTAAAGTATATTTTTCCGTTTATTTCGTCGTTTAAAGGTAAATGTGAATGGCCAAATAAAAATATGTCTATTTCCTGAAAGTTATTAATGAATTTATTATTTACATTTGCAATTATATTTTTTGGGTTTCCTCCCCCATGCGTAATACCTAATGTAATACTTTCCAGCTTTAAAATTTTAATTTCCGGCAGGTTTTTTTTTGTTATTTTTTCATCCATATTTCCATGAACTGCATGAATTTTTGTCCAGGATTTTAGCTTTTCAAAAACTGAATATGCAATAAAATCACCGCAATGAATACAATAATCACAATTTTTTGCTTCATGCTCTATTATTGATGGCAAATTGTCGGCAATTATAGGAATATGAGTATCAGAAATAACCAAAATTTTCATATTGTTTTATATTTGAGATGAACCGGCCATTAATCGTGTCTTTTTTCTATTTACAATACCAAATTTTAAATTTCAGTTCTATCCTTCGTCTCCAATTTTAAAATATTCAATTCTCAATGATAGTTTCACAACGCTATTGGTAACGATAGTATGGTGAAACTTACTTTAAAAATTATGAGGGACAACTGATTTATTATAAATGCTCAAAAGGTTATTTACTTCCTGAATGTCCCACATTGCAAGTTTATTGTTTTTTGCGATCAATCTTACTCTATGAGGAATTTCATCTAAAGAAATAAAAATTTTTTTAACTCGTTTACCTTTGATATTTGTTCCTTTTTCTATAAAATCAAGAATATCATTGTCTTCAACATTTTTTTCTTTAATCCCCGCAAAAATAATTTCTTTTCCCTCTCCAATCAAAAGATGAAAATCATTTTTTGGATAGGAAATTACCTTGGTATTTTCAATTATTGGAAGTCTGTATTTATTTTTACCTACTTGTAAAGTATCATTTTTAAAAGAAGAGAACAATTGTAGTATTTTTTTAAGCTTATCTTTAAAAAATTCTTCTTTTTGAATAGAGATATCCTCATTTATTTGCTTTTTAAAAAAAGATATTCTCATTTTCGGTTCAAGTATCGCAGGTGAGAAATATAGGGTAAATATATGTGATAACCAGAAGGAAAATAAAGAATCGTTTAATTTATAAATATTGCCAAAATTTTCGATATAATTCAAATCAATAAGTTTTTGTAATTTTGAGGCCAGCTCTTTATTATTATATATGTTTAATGATAAAAGTTCTCGTTTTCTAAGATAGCCTTGACTAAGAGAAATGAGTAATTTTAATGTTGGAACATAATCTTTAAAATAAGATTTGATTAAATCAATGTTTTTAATAAATTTTTGGAATAAGCAGGATGATTTCGAATAAAGTAAACTTTCGATTATTATTGTAATTGATTCGTCTTCATTGTTAGGATTATATTTATCGTTAATAATATTAATTAATAAATCATAGTAAAATATATTGGAACCAAGAGCGTTTACCAAATAAAAAAGAAAAAACGCGGAGGGATTAATAGGATTTATTTTTTCTTTTAGATATAAATAGTTTTTAAGGGAAAAAGTATCCTTTAGATAGACTTTTTCAAAATTTCCAAAAAGTAAATTCAATTCTCCTGATAGAACTTTTTCCGCGTTTTTTGTGTGTGATGATGTTAATACCACCATGCAACTCCTTTGAATTACGAGAAATTTAGAAAATTCAGAATAGATGTTTTTGAATAAATCTTTTAAATCCAAAAATTCTTCGATAATGAGAAGGCAATTTCTATTACTTTCTTTAATAAATAAATTTAATACTTCAAGTATATCAAGAAAAGTGAATTTTTCTTTTTGAAAACAATTTTTTATATAATTCGTAGTTTTTTCCAAAACTGGGCTGGCATAAGTAATAAGATTATCAATAGTATCTTCCAACCGCGTATAATTGCTTAATAATGAAAAAACTATCGATTTAAAGAATTCTTTCTCGCCTGCGTAAGAACTAGTAGCTTGTATATAATTTATTTCATTAAACTTGTTTGTTTTTAAGTAATTTTGTAACAGATAGGATGTTTCGTCGGGATCATTACCAAGTATAGATATATTTTGCCTATAGCCTTGAGTAAAAGCTTTTACTCTTTTATCTAATGTTTCTAGTTTCGTTTGCCAAGGAAATTTATTCATAATTTTTAATTGAGAAATCTCAAAGGATCTTTAGGGACCGAATTTTTTCTAATTTCAAAATGAAGTATATTATCTCCATTTTTACCTGAACCGACTGTTCCTATTGGCTGAGTTTTTTTTGCAAAAGTTCCGGTAGTTACTAATGTAGTATCAAGATTCGCGTATACGGTATAAAAATTATTTCCATGTTTTAAAATTATGGTTTTACCCCAGCCTTTAAGATAATTTGAGAAAATTACATCCCCGTCAATTGAGGCTTTAACCTTTTTGTTATTATTCGTAATTTTTATATTTAAACCGTTGTTGATTGTATTATCAACATTTTCTTTAAAAAAATTGATAACTTCTCCTTTAATTGGCCAAATAAACGAGGCATTGTGTTTGTTGACATATTTATAAGGAATATAAAGTTTTTGGCCGATATTAAGCCCTTGGGGAGAAGAAAGTCTATTTTCTTTCATTAAATCATCCACACTTACCCCATATCTTTTTGATATCCGCCACAAAGAATCACCATTTTTTACTAAATAGACCGGCCTTGATTTTTTTATCAATGGAGATTCTGAAAGGATTTTATTTGACTGATATCTAACTGGTGCGCAAGAAATAACAAATAGTAAGAATAACGAAATTAAAATTTTCATTATTATATGGTTCTCTTGAATTTATTCATTTTTTTATAAGTTAATGTTATATACTACCTTAAAATATCAAATAATTCAACAGTAAAAAATTTTGACAAATAATTTAACTTATTTCTTAAAAATTAAATTTTTCTCCTTATAAGAGTTTTTGAAATAAAAAATATTCATTCAATTAGAAGAGATCCCGGCCTTTTCGATTTATCTCTAAAAATTGGAGCGGGCGAGCGGAATCGAACCGCCGTTACTAGCTTGGGAAGCTGGTGTTCTACCATTGAACCACGCCCGCTGAAAATTTATTTCAACAAATTGCAATTTTCAATTATTTTGAGAGAACAAAATTCACCGCACATTGTACATATATCCTCGGAAGAATTAAGTTTTTTACGGTACATTCTTGCTTTTGATTCGTCTATGGTCAGAGGAAACACTTTTTCCCATTCCCTACGAGATCTATAATGAGAAATTTGGTTGTCTCGATCAAGTTCATCTTTAAATCTTAAAAGATTTACCGAATGAGCAGCAATTCTAGAAGCTATAATCCCGTCTTTGATATCCTCAACTGTAGGATGACGAAGATGTTCTGCAGGAGTGACTACACATAAAAAATCAGCCCCATTTAAAGCGGCAATAGCTCCGCCAATGGCTGAGGTAATGTGGTCATAACCTGCAGCAATATCTGTAGGTAAAGGCCCTAGAACATAAAAAGGAGCATTATGACACAGTTTTTTTTCTAAATCCATATTTTTGGCTATTTCATCAAGCCGTATGTGGCCAGGGCCTTCTACCATAACTTGAACACCTTTTTTTCTGCATCGTTTTACTAATTCACCAAGAACTTTTAACTCAAATAGTTGTAATTCATCTGTTGAATCAGCAATTGCTCCAGGCCTTAAAGCATCTCCTAGGCTTAGTGTAATATTATGTTTTTTTGCCAACTCCAATATTTTATCAAAATTTTCATAAAAAGGATTTTCTTTTTTATTAATGACCATCCAGCGTGCCAAAATGGCACCACCTCTACTAACGATACCACCGAGACGTTTTTTCTTTTTTATCATTGAAATTGTTTTTCTGAGTATACCCGCATGTATTGTGAAAAAATCGACACCTTCTTCTGCTTGTTTTTTTAAAACATCCCAGATATCATCAAAGTTCAGATTAGTGAAATTATTTTTTTTCTTTTCAACTTCAAGAGCAATTTCATAAAGAGGAACTGTTCCAATCGGTACAGGGCAGTCTTTTATAACTTTTTTTCGGAACTTAGCTAAATTATTACTAACACTTAGATCCATTATAGTGTCTGCTCCGTGATAGACTGCTGTAGAAACTTTTTTTAATTCATTTTTAACATCAAGTTCGTTAGTTGACAAACCTATATTAGCATTTATTTTTATTTTTAAACCCTCACCGATAGCGACAGGCTTATCAAGACAGTGGTTTTTGTTTTGAAGGATAACGATACGTCCTCTGTCTATTTGTTTTTGAAGAAAGGGATAAGAAACTTTTTCTGTTTTTGCTATTTTTTTAATAAAATTTTTTTTAAATATTTCCATTTTGATCCTCATGGGTTTTTTAATTATTACCGAAAAATATTAATTATTATACATAGAGATTAAAATAATAGCAATCGATTATAAAGTTATTTTTGGCTGTTGAGAAAAGCAGCAACCCTATGTCACAGTTCCATTTCAGGTGTTATTATCATTATACGAGCATAATTTCAATGCTTCTTTTTCCAACTGATATACTTTATAACGAATTTTTTTTATTTTTGATACTTTTTCAAAAGAAATAAGTTTTAGGAATTCTTCTAATACTCTTAAAGATTCTTTTGTTCTTTGGAAATTACTATAAAGTATACTATTTATGCTATTTCTCTTAAGTTCTAATTCATCAACAGCTTTACCGATATCATCTTTCGAATTACGGCATAAAATAGCATTTTTTAAAAAAGTCTCGTTTGCTATACTTGTTAAAGCATGTCTTAATTCACGAGTTTTTTTCCTTAAAATATTGTTTTCAAAAATAAATCTAAAAATATCTTCTACGACCCTAAGGCCTTCTTTAGAACGATTAAAATTAACATCTATAACCCTTAGCAAATTTTTTTTAGGCATTTTTAATCTTGTTTATTATATTCGTCGTTGAATATCCCGAACAAAGTTTAACTCTATAGACTTTTTTAACTAAGTCATTTCCTATTATTTCATTTTTTGTCCAATCTCCTCCTTTGACCAGAGTATCTGGAGTAAGGGATTTTATAATATTATAGGGTGTTTCTTCTTCAAATAAGATAACATAATCGACTAATTGCATGTTAGCAAGTATGTGACTCCTAGTGAGTTCATTTTGAATTGGCCTATTGGGCCCTTTAATTTTTTTAATTGAAATATCGGAATTAAGTCCAACTATAAGGATATCCCCTTGTTCTTTAGCTTCTTTTAAAATTTTTATATGTCCTAAGTGGAGAATATCAAAACACCCGTTTGTGAATACTATAGTTTTTCCGGTTTTTTTTAATTCGCGAACAATTCTTTTAAGTTCCGGTAAATTTTTTATTTTTTCCATATATATGGTATCCTGGGAATATAACACGCAAAAGGTAGATTAAATGAAAATTGTTAATTATTATGAAAAAAATGTTCTTCAATTATTTCGCAAATAATGTGGCCGGCCAATATATGCATTTCTTGAATTCGAGGAGTATCATTAATATTTATAGTGAGATAAACATCAACAATATTTTTTAGGAACCCTCCATTTTTGCCTAAGAAGCCGATGGTTTTCGCGCCGAGTTCTTTAGCTTTTTCAATTGCATTTATAACATTTTTTGAATTGCCTGAGGTTGAAATGCCGATTACAAGGTCATTCGGATTTGTCAATGCTTCTATTTGACGTACAAAAATATCATCAAAACTAAAATCATTGCCGATTGCCGTTAAAATTGAAGTATTAGTGGAAAGAGCAATAGAGGGTAAAGCAGTTCGATTTTTTTTAAATCTGCCTATAAGTTCAGCGGCAAGATGTTGAGAGTCAGCGGCACTACCACCATTACCCATAAAAATTATTTTGCCTTTATTTTTTAAACTGTTTATAGCAAGGGAAGCAATAGTTTTAATCGTTTCAACATTGTTTTCTAAACAAATTAAAGCCTTTTTATTATTAATTATAGATTTTTCTATTAATGCATTCATTATTTTTAAATATTATACCCGGGCTAGTGATTTTAGTTTGTATTACTAGCCCGGGTATTTTGTATATTCGTAAGTATTAGCCAAAAAATGTTTTTGCCAATTCGTAAATATTTAAATCAAGAGTCTTTAACTTTGCAGTAGCCTCTTCTAGCGGTACAGATACAATTTCATTGCCTTTTAAACAAGTCATTTGGCCGAATTCACCTGTTTTTACGAGGTCATACGCTTTTATTCCAAATCTTGTACCTAAAACTCTATCAAATGCCGAGGGAGTTCCTCCTCGTTGAATATGGCCTAAAACTGTAACTCTTGTTTCAAAACCGGTTTTTTCTTCAATTAGTTTACCTAAAGTATTGCCAATCCCGCCTAACCGTACATGGCCAAACTGATCTAACTCTTTTTCTTGTAAACATAAATCATCTTCTTTAAATGCCGCCCCTTCAGAAACAACTACAATACTGAAATTTTTACCTCGTTTATGTCGTTTTTTTAATGAATCGCAAACTTCTTCCAAATTAATCGAAATTTCAGGTATAAGTATATAATCCGCTCCTCCGGCAATTCCTGAATAAGCAGCTATCCAGCCGGCATGTCTACCCATAACTTCAACCACCATAACACGGTCATGGGATTCAGCAGTTGTATGCAGTCTATCGATACATTCTGTGGCAATATTTATTGCAGTATCAAACCCAAAAGTAAAATCAGTGGAGCCTAAATCGTTATCTATAGTTTTTGGAACACCTATAACATTTAAGCCGTCTTTATACAATTTAGTAGCTACTCCTAAGGTATCTTCTCCTCCAATTGCAATTAAAGAATCTAACTCTAAATCTCGAAAACTTTTTTTTGCTTTTTCAGCACCTTCTTCACTTTTATAGGGATTTGTCCTTGATGTACCTAAAATAGTTCCTCCCCTATGAAGAATTCCGGATATAGAATTTAAGTCTAACGGAACAATTTCTTTTTCCATAAGTCCTCGCCAACCATGACGCAGTCCTATAACTTCATTGCCTTCATTATTAGCTTTTCGGACAATTCCCCGTATAACAGGATTTAATCCCGGACAATCTCCTCCACCGGTTAAGATACCAATTTTCATTTTTTCTCCTTTTTTATTATTCGTATTCTCTAAATGGTATATTTGGCTCTTCAGCGTCTGCAATTAATTCGCCTTTGTTAGGCATATTTAATTTTTTAATAATTAAATTAACTTTTATTTCTTTGCTTTCACCAAGAAGTGACTGCATTTTTTCAGAAACTTTTCCTTGAATTTCTTTAGTGAATTCAATTAGGTTTACTTCTGCATTAAGGACACCTTTTGTATTAACTTCAATTATTTTTTTCTTTAAAATCACTTTAGTTTTTATATTAGTGATTTCTTTTCTTTTTTCAAGCATTCTTTTTAACATATCTTCGATTGCTATCAATGTAATACTTACGTTTCCTTCAGGGGACTCAAAGGTAATAGATTTATCTTTTCTTGATAGTTTAGACAGAGCTTGCAGATATCTAAGAGCAAAGAGTACAATAGTAATTCCAATAAATAAAAATAAAGTTTTAGATAAAGGGTCGGAAAGAAAAAGCTGCTCTAAATAAGAAGCTAAGATTCGTAAGTCAATTAGATCAAGAGCAATACCCACAAGAAATGGGCCAAATATAAAAGACACTATAAGATATACGATTACAGTTAAGAACCCCATACAACCTCCTTTTTATTCCTGTTTCGATAAAAATTTATCTAAAAATACTGTGGTGTAATTACCCCGTTTAAAATCGGGATTATTTATTATTTCTCTGCATAGATGTGTGGTAGTCTTTATAGGTTCAATAATAAATTCGCTTAAAGCTCTATCCATTGTTTTTAAAGCTTTTCGTCTAGTGGCCCCTTTAGTTATAATTTTTGCCAACAAAGAATCATAATAAGGCGGTATTGTATATCCTGAATAAATATGAGTATCTACCCTGACATCTTTTCCTCCGGGGATATAACAAAAGTTTATCTTTCCGGGGACAGGTAAAAAGTTTTTTTCAGGATCTTCCGCGTTTATCCTGCATTCAATAGCTGAACCATTAATACATACATCCGATTGTTTAATTTTAAGTTTTTCGCCGGCAGCAATGGAAATTTGTAATTTTAATAAATCTATATCGGTGAGCTCTTCAGTTACGGTATGTTCAACTTGAATTCTAGTATTCATTTCCATGAAATAAAAATTATTTTTATCATCAAGTAGGAATTCTATTGTTCCTACACTGGTATAATTTATGGATTTTATGGCATCTATGCATATTTCTCCTAATTTTTCTCTTAATTTTTTATCAACAAACGGTGATGGAGACTCCTCAATTATTTTTTGATGTCTTCTTTGAATACTGCAGTCTCTTTCGCCTAAATAAATGATATTTCCATAATTATCAGCAGCTATTTGTACTTCAATGTGCCGGGGGTTTTCTAAGTATTTTTCGATATAAACTTCTGAATCCCCAAACGCGGATTGAGCCTCAGATTGTGCCGTGTAAAGCGCGCTTATCAGCCTTACGTCACTATGGCAAATTCTCATTCCTTTGCCGCCGCCGCCGGCTTTTGCTTTTATAATTAAAGGATAACCCATTTTTTTTGCAACGGCTAAGGCTTCTTCTTTTGATTTGATACTTCCATTGCTCCCGGGAATTAAAGGAATCCTGGCATTGGCCATAGTTACTTTAGCTTGAACTTTATCACCCATAAGACGGATATGGTCAGCAGATGGGCCAATGAATTTTATCCCGCAAGATTCGCAGACCTCCGCGAAATAGGGGTTCTCAGCCAAAAAACCATATCCCGGATGTATTGCGTCACTATCTGTTATTTCAGCCGCACTGATTATGCTGGATATATTAAGATAACTATCACTAGAAGAGGCCTTCCCAATACAAACCGCCTCATCAGCAAATTCAAGATGTAAAGAATTTTTATCAGCTTCGGAATAAACAGCAACAGTTTTTATACCGAGATCTTTACAAGCTCGTATAATTCTAAGGGCTATTTCTCCACGATTAGCAATTAATACTTTAGAAATCATATAATAGATTTAAATTAAACGATAACATATTAAATATTTAGACATTTTCCAATTCAAACAGCGGTTGGCCAAATTCAACTGCCTCCCCATTTTCTACTAGTATCTTAATAATTTTTCCGTTAATTTCAGATTTTATCTCGTTCATAAGCTTCATTGCTTCGATTATACACACTATATCTCCGGAATGTATTATATCTCCGACATTAACATATGGTTTTGCTCCGGGAGATGCTGCTATATAAAAAGTTCCTACCATAGGAGAGTTAATCTCTTTTGTATTAATTTTTTTTTGCGCGGATTCCTCTACCTTTGGTGTAATAGCAGATTGCGGAGGAAGTATTAACTGTTGTTGAGTTTGAAAGTTTTTCTTTAATTTTATCCTCTGGCCATCTTCTTCGATTTCTAATTCGGACAAATTATTTGCATCCATAAATTTAACAAATTTTTTTATTTTTTTTAATTCCATACAACCCCCTCATTTTAAAGGTTAATAGATAAAAGCGCAAAAGGCTTAGATATAATTTTGAATAACTAGGCTCTACCTAAGTACTCTCTAGTTTGGGTATTTACTTTAATTGTATCATTAATATTTATAAACAAAGGAACATTTATTATCAGGCCGGTTTCTAATTTTGCACTTTTGGTACCCATTTTTACAGTATCACCTCTATGCCCGGGTGTAGTTTCCATTACCTTTAAATCTAAAGAATTCGGGAATTCAAAATCTATTAAAGAATTCTCATGAAAATGGCCTATAACCTCTAAATCATCTTTTAGTAAAACGTCTCTATCCCCAATTTGCAATTTACTGAAAATTAAATCATCATAAGTTTGTAAATCCATAAAATGATAAAAATCACCCTGACAATAAAGATATTGCAGTTTCCTTTTTTCAATAAATGCTTTTTCAAGATTATCCGAGTCTCTTAAAGTACACTCGAGAACTTGGGAATTTTTTAAATTTTTAATTTTTGCTTTACAGAACGCGGCCCCTCTGCCCATTTTTACATGATTACATTTACTAACCACATACAACTCTTTATTGTAAATGATTGCCATGCCAGGTTTTATCTCACCTATTGACATACTCACTGAGAATTTCTCCTTTTGTTCGTTTTACTAACACCATGTCTTCTAACCTGATACCGAATATATTTTTAAAATATATTCCAGGTTCAATAGTTATTACCATACCTTCCTTTAAAACTTGTTTATTATTAGGTTGGATATATGGCGGTTCATGAACTGAAAGCCCTACGCCATGGCCTAACCCATGTATGAAATATTTACCCAAGCCGTGTTTGGTTATATAGTCTCGAGCTGCTTTATCAATTTCTCCCGAGGTTACACCATCTTTTATTTTATTTATACTTAAGTCTTGGGCTTTTTTAACAGTATTGTATATTTTTTTAAAAAGATTGGGCATTTTACTGCAAAAAAATAATCTTGTCAAGTCAGCGCAATATCCCTTATATTTTGAACCGAGATCAATTAGACAATGGTTTTTACCTATCTGTTCACTCGTAGGCTGATGATGTGGGAAAACACTATTTTTACCGGACGCGACAATAGTATTAAAAGCAATATCATTATCTCCTTTTATACGCAAAAACCTTTCTATTTCAATAGTTAAGTCTTTTTCTGTCATTTCCGGGGTAAATATTTCGTTAATGTATTCAAAAGTTTCTGCACTAATAGATACAGATTTTTTTATTAATTCAATCTGTTCTTTTGTTTTAATCATATTTGACTTTTGTATTAGATCAAATGTTTCAATGAATTCTATATTTTCATTGTCCAATTTTTCTTTAAAATTTTTATATTTGATATACTCAAGATATTTGGCTTCAAATCCAATTTTTTTAAATTTTAAACGTTTTATCTCTTTTACAATTTTATCGGAAACATATCCTGAAATAATTATTATTTTAGAGTGTATAAGTTTTTTAACTGCCTTTTCATTCAAAGCGGATGTGAAAAAAGTATATTCGCCGTTTGAACCTAAA
>JAUVUO010000126.1 GCA_030601015.1 Candidatus Omnitrophota bacterium
GGAGAAGTAAAGTTTATGAGAGGCCCTTCCAGGAGAGATTTGGGGCATGGAACTTTAGCTGAAAAGGCAATTACTCCGGTTCTTCCGTCAAGAGATGATTTTCCTTATACAATAAGAGTTGTATCGGATATTTTAGAGTCCAACGGTTCTTCCAGTATGGCAACAACCTGTGCGGCTTCTTTATCTTTGATGGATGCGGGTGTACCAATAAAGGAAGCAGTTGCCGGTATTGCTATAGGGTTAGTTACTGATGGAGATAAATATAAGATTCTTACAGATATTGCCGGAGCTGAAGACCATTATGGAGATATGGATTTTAAAGTTGCCGGAACTAAGAAAGGAATTACAGCTATTCAATTAGACACAAAGATAGACGGACTTACTTTTTCTATGATAGAAGACACTTTAATTCGTGCAAAGAAAGCGCGGGTTTTTATTTTAGAAAAAATGATAGCGGCAATTTCTTCACCTAGGGAAGATCTTTCTGAATATGCTCCAAAAATAAAAATGTTTCCTGTAAACCCGGATAAGATAGGGATTATTATCGGGCCTGGAGGCAAAACAATTAAAAGGCTGCAGCGTGAAAATAATTCGAATATAGAGATAGATGATAATACTAATATGGTTTCGGTATCCGCTGATACAACTGAAAATTTAGAAAGAACGGTAAATCAGGTTATGAATCTTGTAAGAGATGTAGAGATCGGCGAAATTTATGAAGTAAAAGTAGAAAAGATAGTTAATTTTGGAGCTTTTTGTGAAATAGCACCGGGTAAAAGCGGGTTGGTTCATGTTTCAGAGCTTGCAGATGAATTCGTAAAAGATGTATCATCTCTTTTAAAAGAAGGAGATATCGTAACAGCAAAAGTAATTGGTATTGATCCTCAGGGTAAGATTAAACTTAGCATAAAACAAGCTAAAACAAGCTAATTTTTGTTATAAAAGATTAGATCTCCCAGTCATAGAAAAAAATTAGTTTAACAAAACTATTACAGGTTATTTAAAATAATCATAAATAAATATGAAGCATCTCTCTTCCTTTATGAAGAGTACAATATTTTTTTTATTGTCTCTTTTAATATTTTTAAGTTTAATTTCTTATTCCCCTTCAGACATACCTTTTTTAAGTTATCCTTATATTAACCTTTTACGAAATTTAATAGGAATTGGCGGGGCTTATTTAGCGTTTGGGCTTTTTTTTGTTTTTGGTTATGCCGCGTATTTTTTTCCTTTTTTGTTATTAGGTTTAGGATTTGATAAATTGGAGTTAATCAGATTTTCGGGTTTAGGAAAAAGCAAGACTGTAAATGTTTTTGCTTTTATATTTTTTGTTAGTTTTCTTGCTTCTTTTATTGGCCTTTTTCCTGAGAGCAGTTCACAAGTTTTTAAATCATCAGGTATTATTGGGTTTTATGTAACAGGGTTTTTTAAGAAATATTTAGGAGTTTATGGGGCTTTTATAATTATTATGCTGCTTACAGTTGTTAACGCGTTACTCCTTTTTGGGTATTTTTTTGTTGATTTATTAAAAGGGACAAAATTTTTGTTTGAAAAGTTAATAGATATATTTCAACTTATTAAAGTTAAAAAAGAAGAAGCTATTATAAACAGAGAAGAAAAAATAAAAGAAAAGAAAAAAGAGAAGGTTAAACAGAAGAAGAAATTTATTCTTGAAGGTAATCCTGAAATAAAAGTTTATACACCGAACGCAGTTTCTAATAATAAAATTATTTCCGATAGGAACTACATATCTGAATCAAAAGGAGAAGCGGGTAAAATATTAACTAAAGAACAGTTAAAAAAGAAAATGGAAGATTTGGAAAATCAAAATTGTGAGAATTATGATCCTCTTAAATATAAATTGCCTACTGTAGATATTTTAAAAGTTCCTCCGTCTGCGGATCATAGAGGGACTAAAGAAGATATTAAGACAAATATACAAAATTTACAAAATTCTTTATCAGATTTTGGGGTTGAAGCAAAAGTTGTTAGCGTACAAAAAGGCCCGGTAGTGACTATGTATGAACTTCAACCTCAGGCAGGCACTAAAATTCAGAAAATATCTTCATTGGCGGATGATATTTCTTTAACAATGAAATCATCTTCAGTAAGAATAGTTGCGCCTATTCCCGGGAGAGGAACGATAGGTGTAGAAATTCCTAACGCGGTAAAACATCTTGTATTTTTAAGGGAGGTTTTAGAGGAAAAAACTTTTATAAAGGCTCAGTCAAAATTGACTTTAGTTATTGGGAAAAATGTTTCAGGAAATCCTGTTATTGCTGATCTTGGAGAGATGCCTCATCTTTTGATTGCCGGAGCAACCGGAGCGGGAAAAACTGTGTGCGTTAATTCTATAATTTGTTCAATCCTTTTTAAAGCGAAACCTGACGAAGTGAAATTTATTTTGATAGATCCCAAGATGGTAGAGTTAGCTTCATTTACCGGTATTCCTCATTTGATTCATCCTATAATTTCTGAAGCAAAAAAAGCTTTTTTTGCTTTAAATTGGGCGGTTGAAGAGATGGAAAAACGGTATAAATTGTTGGCAGAAGCCGGCTGCCGTAATATAAAGGCGTATCTTAAAGTCGGACATAAAATGCCGTATATAGTTATTGTTGTTGATGAATTAGCTGACCTTATGGTTGTTGCCAGGGAGAATATTGAAACTACGATTCAGCGGTTAGCTCAACTTTCAAGAGCCGTAGGTATTCATTTGATATTAGCCACTCAACGGCCTTCAGTAGATGTTATAACAGGGGTAATTAAAGCAAATTTTCCAGCTAGAATATCTTTTAAAGTTGCTTCTAGAGTTGATTCCCGTACAGTTTTAGATAGTATGGGCGCGGATAAGCTTTTAGGTAAGGGTGATCTTTTATTTTTAAATCCTAGTGATATTCGATTGATTAGGGCTCAAGGTTCATATATTGAAGATGACGATATAGATGCTCTCACAGATTTTATAAGGGCTCAAGGCCGTCCGATTTATGAAGAGGGGATTTCTAGAAGTGAGAAAAAACAGAGATTAAATATTGAAGGTGATGAGTTATTTGATGAGGCTGTAAAAATAATATTGAAAGCACGTCAAGCTTCGGGCTCAATGTTACAGAGGCGGCTTCGTGTAGGATATACAAGAGCAGCACGTCTTCTTGATTTGATGGAACAAGAGGGTATAGTTGGCCCTTTTTGCGGCAGTAAAGCTAGAGAAATTTTAGTTGAGCCTGAAGAATTTTTAGCTCAAAAGGAGTTAGGATGATTGAAGAATTATGTCATAAATTAAAAGATAAACGGAAAAGTTTAGGCTATACAATGGAGTATATAGTTGATAAAACAAAATTAAGTCCGTCTGTTATAAGAAATATTGAAGAAGCAAATATAGATAGTATAGGCGGCGCGTATCTTAAGGGGTTTTTAAAAATTTATGCGGCTTTTTTAAAAGTTCCGGTTGGAGAAGATTTTGAAGAAATGTTTTCGGCTCATGACCCCAAACCGGAAAGAAAACAAGCAAGAATAAAGGATAAAGAAGATAAGCCTAAAGGCCCAAATCTTTTTGATAAAATTAAACGAATCCCTGATAAGGTTAAAAAGAAAATTTTTATAACTTTAATTAGTCTTATTTTAATTTTGGCTTTGTTTAATTTAGGTAAAGCTGTTTTTATAAAAATTTCACAGATGTGTAGAAAAAAATCTCAAAAAATTGAAACTAAAATAAAAAATCAGGATATTGTGTCTGATAAAAAAGATGTTGAAGGTAGAAAACAAGTGAAACAAAAAGATCCTATTAAGGTTAAAGATGTTTCTGAAGAAATGGAAGTATCTTTGACAGCTAAAAAGAGATGTTTTTTGAAAGTAATAGTAGATGGTAAACTTCTATTTCAGGGTGTTCTTAATAAAGGTGCTGTGGAAACATGGAAAGGCAAAAAAGAGATAGAATTTAAGATTAAAGATGGATCAGCTGTTTATCTGGAAGTTAACGGGAAAGCCATACCTAATTTAACTTCTTTACGAAAACCGATAAAAAGTCTCAAAATAACTCCTTCAGGTATTACGGTGGATAAGTAATAATAAGCCTGTAGCTGATAGCTTTTAGCTCATAGCAAAAGAAAAAAGAAGAATAGAGCTTTATAGTTTCTAATCACAAAAGAATAAAGAGATAAATGGTATTTAATAGATTATATTAAGAAAAATTATTTTTAAAGAGAAATGGTTGAATGATAGCTAAAAATAAAAAAACTTTTTCAGTTGTGTCATTAGGGTGTTTTCGTAATTCCTATGATACTGAGATTTTAAGCCAAGAATTTGTCGGGAGAGGTTATGTTTATTTACCGGAATTTTCTTTTTCAAATGGTAGTAAAAAATTAGAGAATAAATGTGACCTTCTAATAATAAATACCTGCGGGTTTATTGATAAAGCCAAAGAGGAATCTATAGAAATTATAAAAGAGGCTATTGAGGTCAAGAAGCTTAAAAGAGTAAAAAAAATATTAGTATTTGGGTGTTTAGTTCAGAGGTATAGAGAAGAGTTGAAAAAATTTTTCCCTCAAGTTGATGAATGGATGGGAATAAAGGAATTTAGTTCTAAATTTTCTAAAAGGCTGATATTAACTCCATCATATATGGGATTTTTAAAAATTTGTGAAGGGTGTTTGAATAAATGTAGTTTTTGCGCGATACCTTTGATAAAAGGAAGATTTCGCAGCAAAGAGAAGGATGCGGTTATAGAAGAAGCAAAGTATTTAGATAAAAAAGGGGTAAAAGAATTAAATCTAATAGGACAAGATATAACCGGTTGGGGGAAAGATTTAAATTCAAAACAGGATTTACCCTTTCTTATCAAGGAGATTTTGAGAGCTACTAAAAATATAA
>JAUVUO010000189.1 GCA_030601015.1 Candidatus Omnitrophota bacterium
GAAGTGATGTGTTATAGGTATATAAGTTATGAAAATCAATAAAACGAAATTAAAAAGTATAATTTCTCATTTTAAGGATAAAAAGATCTTGGTTGTTGGTGATTTGATTTTGGATCACCATATATTTGGTAAGGTTGATAGAATTTCGCCTGAGGCTCCGGTGCCTGTAGTTTGGGCTCAAAAAGAGACTTTTGCCTGCGGCGGAGCGGCGAATGTGGGGTTAAACCTTTGGGCTTTAGGCGCTAGGGTAAGTATGTGCGGGGTTATCGGTAAAGGTGATTTCGCCAGGACTTTGTTTTCATTATTAAAAAAAAGCAGTATTGATACTAAACTTATTATAAAAGATCCTAGTAGGCCAACTACCTTGAAAACGAGGATAATGGCTCATAATCAGCAAATGGTTAGAGTTGATTGGGAGTCGTTAGAACCTCTTTCGTTAAAAGTCAATAAATTGGTTCTTGATAAAATAAGTGAGAATATTGATGAGTTTGATGCGGTAATTATAGAAGATTATGGTAAGGGAGTTATTAACCCTCATTTAGTTGAAGAGTTGGTTAGTCTATGTAAGGATAAGAACAAAATAGTGACGGTTGATCCTAAAGAAGAACATTTTGATTATTACAAAAATGTAACGGCACTTACCCCTAATTTGAAAGAGGCGCAAAATGCTGTGAATATTAAGCTGAAGGATAAAACCCAGATAGAATCATTAGGTAAAGAAATAATGAAGAAATTAAATCCAAAGGTTTTACTTATGACTTTGGGGGAAGATGGTATGATGTTGTTTTTTGATAAAAAACATCATCATATACCTACAGCGGCTTTGGAGGTTTTTGATGTTACAGGAGCGGGAGATACGGTTATTTCCGCGTTTACCCTTGCTTTGAGCTGTAAGGCTGGATATGATGAATCTGCAATGATAGCTAATTTGGCGGCTGGTATTGTAGTGGGTAAATTAGGAGCGGCAACAACTAATAAACAAGAGCTTTTTAGGAAAATAGATGGAAAATAGTTTAAATGTTGTAGGAGTAATTCCAGCTCGTTATGCTTCAACGAGGCTGCCATATAAATTATTACGTAAAATATGCGGGAAGACCTTACTTCAATGGACATGGGAAAATGCGTCTTCTTCTCATATGTTGGATAGGCTTATTATAGCATGTGATCATCCAGACGTAGAAAAAACTGCCAAAGCTTTTGGCGCGGAAGTCTTAAGTACCGCGGTTGAACATTCTTCCGGGACTGATAGGTTAGCTGAGGCAGTAAATAATATTGATACAAAGATTGTAATCAATATTCAGGCAGACGAACCTCTTGTTCACCCTTTAATTATTGATAGTTTGGCTCAAGAGATGTTATCTAATCCCGAACTTGTTATGGCAACTGTAAAGAAAAAGATTACAGATGAAAATGAAATAAATAATCCTAATGTTGTAAAAGTTATTTGTGATAAGTCGGATTTTGCTATATATTTTTCCAGATTCCCTTTGCCTTATTTTAGAGATGATGACGAAAAAGTTGGGGATGAAAAAATTTATTATAAACATCTGGGAATTTATGCTTATACTAAAGATTTTCTATATACTTTTAAAAATTCCCCGAAGTCTTATTTGGAAAAAGCCGAAAAATTAGAACAGTTAAGAGCCTTGGAGTCCGGACATAAAATAAAAGTTATAGAAACTAAATTCGAGTCATGCGGAGTAGATACGGAAGAGGATTTTCAGAAGGTAAAACGGATTTTATCGAAAAAAGGAAAGATTTGAATGTTTATTGATAGGAAAAAAATAATTTTTATAGCTGGCCCTTGTGTTATTGAGAGTAAAAAATCAGTATTAGCAATAGCATCGTTTTTGAAAGATTTATTAGAGCCTTATCCTATACAATTCATTTTTAAAGCTAGTTTTGATAAAGCAAATCGTACCTCCATAAAGTCTTACAGGGGGCCAGGGTTAATTAAGGGGGCGGCTATTTTGGAAGAGGTTAAAAATAAATTAGATCTTCCTATTTTGAGTGATGTGCATTGTGTAGAACAAATAAGCGTATTGAAAAATGTTTTGGATATAATCCAAATACCGGCTTTTTTAAGCCGGCAGACGGATTTAATTGTTCAGGCTTCAAAGACTAAGAAGACTATAAATATTAAGAAGGGCCAGTTTATGTCTCCCTCAGATATTAAATATGTAGTTGAAAAAGTTGAGTCAACGGGTAATAGGGATATTTTATTAACTGAGAGGGGAAGTTGTTTTGGATATAACAATCTTGTTGTTGATTTTCGGTCGTTTTTAGAAATGAAAAAATTAGGCTACCCGGTTATTTACGATGTTACTCATTCGCTGCAGAAACCTTCTGCTAAAGGCGGTATTTCCGGGGGAGATAGAGAATTCGTCGAGCCTTTAGGATTAGCCGCTGTCGCAAGCGGGGTTGATGGTTTGTTTATGGAAGTTCACCCTAGTCCCAAGTTGGCTTTGTCGGACAAACACACTTCTTATCCTTTAGGTAAGTTAAGGATAATGATTGAAAAAGTTGTCAAAATATGGAAGGTATTAAATGAAGAAGATAAAAACTGATAAAATTTTGAAATGGGCAAATGATGTTTTAGAAATCGAAAAAAAGGGGATTGACGATTTAAAAGGAAGTTTGAATAGTAATTTTTTAAAAGCTATAGATATAATTTCGCGGTGTAAAGGGAGAATTGTTGTTACCGGTATGGGAAAAGCCGGTATAGTTGGACAGAAGTTTTCAGCAACGCTTTCTCCTACCGGTTCTTGTTCTTTTTGGCTTCATGCCGCGGAGGCTGTTCATGGTGATTTAGGTATGGTTAGAGATGATGATGTTGTTATTGTTTTATCTTATAGCGGGGAAACTGATGAAATAAAAAATTTGATCCCTTTTATAAAAAAGATAGGAGCAAAGATAGTTGCTATTACAGGAAATGTTAAATCAAATCTTGCCCGTTATTCGGATAGTGTGATTAGAGTTAAAATCGATAAAGAAGCTTGTGTTTTGGGTTTAGCTCCCACGACTTCTACGACGGCTATGTTAGCTATCTCGGACGCAATTGCCGTGGTCTTACAGAAACTAAAGGGATTTAAAGAAAAAGATTTTGCTTTATTTCATCCGAGAGGGTCATTAGGTAGAAAATTATTGCTTAAGGTGACGGATATTATGAGAAAAGGAAGGAATTATCCTGTGGTTGGGGGGGATATTCTAGTAAAGGATGTTATTTTTAAAATAACTTCAGCTCATGCCGGAGCCGCTGTGATTGTTGATAAAAATAAAAAAATAATCGGTATATTTACTGATGGTGATTTAAGAAGGAATTTGAGAATATATCCAAATATTTTAAAGAAAAAAATCAAATCAGTTATGACCTCTAATCCAATCACCATAAATGAAGATTGTTTAGCTTCTGAAGCTTTAAGAATTTTAGAAAAAAAGAAGATAGACGAAGTACCGGTGA
>JAUVUO010000072.1 GCA_030601015.1 Candidatus Omnitrophota bacterium
GAAAACATGTTTTCAAGTTGGGTTTTTTTTAATTCAAGCTGAAACGGATAATCGATATATTGATATAAAGAGCATATTTTGTAGTGATCGCATTGAGGGGTAATCCTATGCGGCGATGTTTCGATAATTTTTAAAGTTTTTGCTTGGCTATAAAATTTTTTTGTTTGAGTTATATTGATTTCAACCAATTCTTGAGGAAGTCCCGTATCTGTGAAAATAACCTTACCTTGGTGTCTTCCTAAGCTCTTGCCAGGGTAAACAATATCTTCAATTTTTAATATTAAATTTTTATTCATAATAGTTCAAATATTTTAGCATAAATTGAATAAAGTTTATATTTATATTCGACATTTCTAATAAAACCGCAAAATTATTTCATGTAACCAGTTATGGCATAGGTATTTACGATAACTACTAATTTGAAGGCATAACTGTCGATTTTACAAGGTAATTTAAAAAATATAGGGTGTAAACGTTTTTATTTTAATATGCAGTAAATCTTGTTTGTATTCTTTTATTATTGTATACTTAATTTAAGCCCGTTAAAAAGTACAATCCCTTTAATGATTCTTTTTCAAATGAACACCCGTCTTAAAAAGACGGGTGTTTTTTTATCCGGATAATTTGTGATGAAAATGTTTTCATAATATGTTAGAATAATAGATTATTAAAGTAAACCATATATATAAAAATGGAAAATAAGAAAGATAATTCAAATTTTATTAGAGATATTATAGACTCAGATTTAAAGGCGAACAAGAATGAAGGTAGAGTTCATACCCGTTTTCCTCCGGAACCTAACGGATATCTTCATATAGGGCATGCTAAATCTATTTGTCTTAATTTTGGTATTGCAAAAGACTATAGGGGGTTATGTAACTTGAGATTTGATGATACTAACCCTGTTAAAGAAGATGTTGAGTATGTTGAGTCAATAAAAGATGATGTGAAATGGTTGGGGTTTGATTGGTCTGACCGTATGTTTTATTCTTCAGATTATTTCAATGAATTATATGATTATGCCATAGAGTTGATTAAAAGAGGTAAAGCTTATGTTTGTGATTTGACTTCCGAGGAAATTAGAGAATATAGAGGAACTTTGACGCAACCCGGGAAAAATAGTCCATACCGTGCCCGTTCTGTTGAGGAAAATTTAAGTTTATTTCAACAACTGAAAGAAGGTAAACTTGAAGACGGTTCGAGTGTATTACGGGCTAAAATTGATATGGCCTCTTCGAATTTAAGCATGCGCGACCCGGCTCTTTATCGTATTCGCAGGATAACACATCATAGAACCGGAGATAAATGGTGTATATACCCTATGTATGATTTTGCTCATTGCCTTTCTGATTCCATAGAAAGGATAACCCATTCCATTTGTACTTTAGAGTTTGTAAATAATAGGCCTTTATATGATTGGTTACTTGAACAATTAAATGTTCATCATCCTCAACAGATAGAATTTGCCCGGCTTAATCTTAGCCATACTGTTTTAAGTAAAAGAAAACTTTTAGAATTAGTAAAGGGTGGTTATGTTGACGGATGGAATGATCCCCGTATGCCGACAATTTCAGGTTTGCGCAGAAGAGGATATACTTCGGAATCAATACGTAAATTTTGTGAACGTATTGGTGTGGCAAAATTCAATAGTATTGTTGATGCCGTAGTTCTTGAGAACAGCATTCGTGAAATTTTGAATCAAAAATCTCAGCGTGTTATGGCAGTGATTCGTCCATTACGAGTTGTTATAGATAATTATCCGGAAGATAAAGTCGAAAAAATAGAGGCAATAAATAATCCGGAAGATGAAACTATGGGCACAAGAGAAGTTCCTTTCTCCCGTGTTTTGTATATTGAAAAAGATGATTTTATGGAAGAGCCGCCTAAGAAGTTTTTTCGTTTAGCTCCCGGAAGAGAAGTTCGCTTACGATATGCTTATTTTATTACATGTCAAAAAGTTGTTAAGAATGATAAAACCGGGGAGATTGTTGAGTTGCGCTGTACTTATGATCCGGAGACTAAGGGAGGCAATTCACCTGACGGGCGTAAAGTAAAAGCCACATTACATTGGGTTTCAGCCCTTGAGGCTATAAAGGCGGAAGTGCGGTTATATGATCATCTATTTGTAAAACGTGATCCTACTGATGTTGAAGAAGGAGTAGATTATAAATCCAATTTGAATTCTAATTCTCTTGAAAGTTTGAATACATGTTTTATAGAACCAAGTATAAAAGGCTCGAAAATAGGAGGCCGCTATCAGTTTGAGCGTTTAGGGTATTTTTGTATTGATTCTGTTGATTCAAGTGCTGAAAAATTAGTATTTAATCGCATTGTATCATTGAGGGACACTTGGGCTAAGATAGATAAGGCAGCTAAGCAGAAAAACCAAAACAAGAAAAAAAACTCTAAATAAATTTTCCGAAAAATTTGTTGTTTGTGAAATTATATTTCTTAAATTAATAAAAAGTAACTTCGATAAATTGATTCTTAAGTTTTAAACTTATATATTTTAAATGTAAAAAACGAGACGCTTAAAAAAAATAACATTTATTAATTTTATATTGAAGATGTATAATAATTTATAGGAGGAGATACCATGGATAAAAAATTATTATTTGCGGGAATAATTAGTATGTTTCTTTTTGTTTCAGGCTCTACATTTTCTCAAGATTTTTTACAATCACCGGAAGAAATATTGATGGATCTTTTTCAGCTTACGGAAGAAGAAACTCAAATGGTTATTCTTCATATTGAAGAAATTAAGGCTCAAAGAATTCATCTTGAAGAAGGTTCGTTGATGGAAGAACAAGAAGCTATCAATAGAGAAATGAAAGAAGAAGCCTTGAGACGTACCCAAGAGTTAATGGAAGAAGAAGCATTAGCACCTATAGAATAATTGCAAACGCGCCTTTTCAGCGCGTCTATATACCAGATGTTTTTATTTGTTTTTTAAGGAGTATAGTTTAAAATTTTATAAAGTTTTTCTGAAGATTGAAGATACTTTTCATTTTTGATTTCTTCAATCCACCAATTTTTTATTTTTTCATTAGCTTCTACCCGGGCATCACCCCATCCTTGACCTTTCCACATTGGCATTTCTTCCCAATTCGAATTGATATAAGAAACTAATTTTACATTTTTTTCTTCTATAAATTTAAAAAAAGGGTTGAACCACCTTTCCCAGGCATGATTAGCATAATGCGTTCCTACACCTTGAGGAGTAGATTCAGCTATCATCAAAGGTTTGTTATGCTTTTTGGCCAGATCTGAAAAATAATCCATTTGCTTAGTCCTGAGATTAAAATAAGAAATCCCAAACCAGTCAACATATTCATCTCCCGGATACCAATTCATAACCGGATTTACTGTTGAAAGAGCTTTAGAATGCCAAACATAGGCGACATTTCTAATATGTTTATTCCTTAAATAATTAACAATATATTGATACGCTTTTATATATTTTTCAGGATTATAATTATTTTGATTGAAATCAAATTCATAACCTATCCTAAGATATACCGGACGTTTAATTTTTTTAAGCCACTCACTTAATTTATCAATATTATTGTCATAAGTCCCTTGGATAACTCCGTCTAAAGCATTTACCATGTATAAGCCAATTTGAATAACACTATTCGGATATTTATCGATAAGGTATTGAGCGTGAGATGGCCCGGCACCAAGATTTATAGGTTCAGATATCCCCTCCATCTTTTGGATAGATGTATAAAACATAAAACCGGCAGGTGTTATCCCAATATTTTTCACATAAGTATCAATAGTATTATTATCTTGGCCAACAATGAAGATAACTTTACCCTCAGACGGTGTGAATTTATTAGAGGTTAACTCCTGAGCTCCCGAAGTAAAAGGAAAATAGCCGGTAAAAATAATTAAAACTAAATTTATAAAAATAAAAAAGTTTATTTTATTTTTCATAACTCTCCTTTTTTTAACAATTTATTTATTGTTTAACATGCTAACTTTATTTTAAATCAATTAAGACTCGAATAAAACAAAAATTTTTTTTATATTTTTTTTACACCTCTGTGACAACTCATTGTTTGAACAGTGGTATATTTTAAAATGAAGACATCCTGTAGGGGAAAAGAGACATATTTAACAGAGAAATTGAAAGAAGAATATGGAGAAGGGGTGATGAAGAGGTGGAGAAGAAAAAGTTACCAGGGAAAAGGGCCCCAGAGCACCACGTCACCAGTTAGAAGCAAAAGACGAAGAGAAAAGGGGAAACGGGAAAGGAAAAAGGTTAAAGGATAAAGTGAAGAAAGAAGTAGAGAAGGAAAAGTTCACCACGTCAGCAAGTCCAGAGAAAGAAGAGGGCACCAGGCACCAGTGGGAGGGTAAGATGAATTTTAAAAAATTTGTAGGATTTTGTATCCAGGGAACCAACCAAAATATAATCATAGTTGAGTGAATTTGATTTATACGATATAATCAATATAATATTATTTAAAATAAAAGGGATAAGATATGAAAATAAGTTCTATTTTGAAACAAAACGAAAAAGGAATAGCCTTTGAATTTTTCCCCCCAAAGAGCGAAAAAGGAAAACAAAAGCTCTTGAATACTTACGGGTCTTTAAAAAAACAGAAACCTTTGTATGTTTCTATGACCTGCGGAGCAGGAGGGGCAGGCCAGGGATGGACAGAAGACGCGGTTTATGAACTTTTGAAAAACCAAGCTTTAACAGTTATGCCTCATTTAACTTGCGTTAGCATGAAGATGAATGAGGTAAAAAAGCTTTTAGATAAATATAAAGAAAGAGGAGTAGAAAACATTATGGCTTTACGCGGTGATCCTCCTGAAGGTAAAAATAACTTTTGTTTCACCTCGCAAGACTTATCTTATGGTAAAGACTTAGTAAGTTTTATAAAAAAAGAGGGTGATTTTTGTGTAGGTGTTGCTGTGTATCCTGAGGGCCATATTGAAACTTCTTCTATTGATGAAGATATGAATTATACAAAACAGAAAATAGATTCCGGAGCTGATTTCGCGGTGACACAGATGTTTTTTGATAATAACTATTATTATTCTTTATTGGATAGAATGGAAAAGAATAATTTAAATATACCGGTATTACCGGGGATATTACCTTTAACCGATGTCGCTAAAGTCAAACAATTTGCTTCAATATGCAGATCAACTATTCCCAAACACATTGAAGAAACTATGGCACGTTATAAGAATAATCCTGCGGATATGGAAAAGGTAGGAATTGACTTCACAATAAAACAATGTCAGGACCTTATAAAAAACGGTATTAAAAAACTTCATTTTTTTACTCTAAATAAACATCAAGTGTTAGAGAGAATATTGGAATCACTTTAAAGAGACCTGTCCTTAAGGATAAACAAATATTAATAAAATAGATATTAGAGTTTATGGTATGTGTTCATAAGTCATATCCTATTAATATATTTTAACAGGTAAAGGTAAATATGAGAGGATTAACAAAAATAGAAGAGAAAATTAATTCGAAAATAGGTAAGGCAGTTGCCGATTACGGGTTGATTAAGGATAAAGATAGGATTCTGGTTGCTGTTTCAGGAGGAAAAGACAGCCTAACTTTGCTTAGTTTTTTAAAAAAGATACAGAAATGGGCTCCGGTAAATTTTCAAATATTTGCAGCTCATATTAGGACAGATTTCCATTGCGGCAGCTATGTTCATAATAATACTTTAACCGGTATGTTTAATGAAATGGCGATTGAACATAGATTTGAAGATATTAAAGTTCTTGATGGAAAAGGTAAAACCACATGCTTTTGGTGTTCCTGGAATAAACGTAAAGCTCTTTTTAAAATAGCTCAGGATTTGGGTTGTAATAAATTGGCTTTAGGCCATCATAAGGATGATATAGCAGAAACTATGCTTATGAATTTATTTTGTAAAGGGGAGATTTCTACGATGAACCCCTATCAAGAAATGTTTAAAGGGAAACTTATTATTATCAGGCCGTTGTGTTATGTGGAAGAAAATTTAATAAAAGAATTTTCTAAAGAAAGCGGTTTTTTTCAGCAATTATGCGAATGTCGATTTGGGCAGAATTCTAAAAGAATTTATATGAAAACGCTTATCAAAAAAATAGAGGAGGATATCCCGGGAACTAATATTAAAACAAATATATTTAAAAGTATTTCGAAAATCAAAAAAGACTATATTAATCTAAAAGAAGAATCTTCTTATATAGAATAGCTATAACCCCAGAGGTAATGTCATAGCCTGACGCCCTTGCTCTGTTAGCCCCGTCCGCATCCATATCTCTCAGTCATTTATTTGACGTATTCCGACAATTCACATCTTCTATCACCCGGATAAACCCCACTAGCTATTGTCCGACACCCCCCTCCCTTTGTCATTGCCCGTCTTGATCGGGCAATCCAGAATTCAAAAAAATAAAATAGTCGCTGTTGTTAATTCTCAGTAAGCAGGTAACACTTTTGTTCTTTCGTATTCTTTTAATATGGGAATCCAACGTTTAACAATAACTATATCGTGATATTTCATCGGTAACCTCCTTTGGCTATTATACCAAAAGCGTTACCTAATTACTGAGCATATACA
>JAUVUO010000237.1 GCA_030601015.1 Candidatus Omnitrophota bacterium
CGAATCAAAGTAAAATTAAATCAAAAATAAAACTCTTAATAACAGATAAAAAGAATGCTTTTGTTAGAGAAAGGGCTAAAAAAAATAATATTACGGAAATTTTTATTGATCCAAAAAAATTCAAATCACGATTAGATTTTGATAAATATCTAACCGAAGTTTTATTAAGTAAGAAGATTAACTTAATTGTACTTGCGGGCTATATGAGGATTTTGACACCTTTTTTTACCAAAAAATTTAAAAATAAAATTATAAATATACACCCGTCAATATTGCCTTCCTTTAAAGGGGTTAACGCGATAGAACGGGCATTGAATTTCGGTTGTAAAGTCTTTGGTGTAACAGTTCATTTTGTTGATGAACACCTTGATAACGGGCCTATAATCCTGCAGGATTCATTCAGGATTGATCAGGATATCTGTTTGGAATCTCTTGAAATTAAAATACATAAACTCGAACATAAATTATATCCTTTGGCAGTGAAACTTATTGAAGAAAAAAAAATAAAAATTAAAAGAAGAAGGAAACGGCTGAATTAACCTCAACAATAATATCTCTTTTTAAGGTATTTGCCTTAAATACATATCCATTTTTTTTATCTCATTATACATTTTTTTATTTGTAAAAATTTCTTTTTCTTTTAAAAAGTTATCTTTACCTTTATCATAGTCCTTCAATCTTAAATAAACTAATCCTATATTCAGGAAAGCGTTCGCATTGTCCGCCTCAATATCTAATATTTTCATAAAATAACTAATTGCATCTTCATATCGGTTTAGAGACACATAAATCAATCCTAACCTTTCTAATGTTATAATTGAACCCGGTTTAATATCCACGGCTTTCAAATAAACTTTCAACGCCTCATCATATTCTTCATGCAAAATATAATTAATTCCTAGATTATAATATGCTTCAAAAAAATTAGGGTTTAAATCAATGGCTTTCTTGTAGTTTGCATTTGACTCTGGATATCGTTTTAAATCATAATATATTATACCTAAATCATAATAAACGTTTGGTAAATTAGGGTTCAAATCAATGGCTTTTTTATAATTTGCTATAGATTTTTCATATTCTTTAAATTTTAAATGGATGGATGCCATATGTCGATAAACATCAAAATTGTTTGGGCTTAGTTTAGCAGCCATGTTGAAAAAATTTAAGGCGTCATTATATTTTCCCAACAACATATAAATATACCCTGTCCTATAATTCACTTCAAAATTATCCGGTATTATCTCTAAAGCTTTTCTAAAATTAATTAAAGCCTCGTTGTGTTTATTCAAAAAATAAAAACAGTTTCCCAAGCCTGCAAAACCAACACTATTATAAGGATTGATATTAACACTTTTGTTATATGCTAATATCGCGTCATTAAAGTTTTTCCCTTTAAAATATGTATTACCAAGGGTAATATAATAATCAGATTTATATTTTTTGCTTATATTATTTTCTATTTTATCTTCAGAATATTTTATTAAATCGGTTTTGTCTCTATAAGATTTGAAGATTATTTCTTGGTTTTTTTCATTAAGAATATCATTAATTATTACTTTATTAATATTTTGAAATGAAGAATAAGGCTCTATTAGTTCTTTTACTATCGATTCTATTTTTCTTAAAACAAAATCATTTTTTTTCTTATCTTTTTTTATTTCTATATCAAAAGTAACATCTAAAATACCCTCGGCATACTCAGAATAAAAACTATTAATCAAGTAATTATTTAAAAATTCTTCTGAAGAGGTAAAATATCTATCCATTCTTTGCCTAACTAATGCCGCGATGAATTCTCCTATTGGAATATCATATTTTTGTATATGGCCACCGTTAATATCGCCTAACGCTTTCGGATTATTAATCGTTATATATAATTCCCGTTGTTGTATTTCTTTAAACGATATTAACCCCATTTCAAATTTAATTCTATCGGGAATAAATCCAATCCTATAGATATCTACCCCGGCATCTTCTATATCAGAAATCACAAAACTGTAAAATCTAAGAGGCCTATCCATATTAAGGATGACTCTAGTTAAAGCCTGAGAAATTTTACGTATATCATCGGAAACTTTTTTATCCCAATTGCCGTCTATATCCATTAATCTTTTAAAAGGCGCGTAAACCCAAATGGTTTCACCCTTTTTCCATACTCTCACATCTAGATTGAACTCATCTTTACATATTTTTTTTAAAATATTATCAATATTTTCAGGAGAATATGATGGAGGAAGAGTGCAGGAAGAAAAACTAAAGAGGATAAGGCTATAAATCAGAAGCCCGTAAACGTTCTTTATCATGGATTTTAAAAATATCAACAATTTCATCAAATTCAAGTTCTCCTTTACTTAGAAGCTCTTTTGAAAAAAAATCCAGAAGTTTTCTTTCTTTTGTCAATATCATCTCAACTTCTTTCAAACATTTATTCATTATTTTTTGAATATCTTCATCTATTCTTTTCCTTAAACTTTCAGATATTCCGTTAGTTTTCCCATTGAAACCATAAATATAACAAGCATCAAAATTGCCCAATAGCCCGCTTTCACC
>JAUVUO010000151.1 GCA_030601015.1 Candidatus Omnitrophota bacterium
TTAAGGATAACGTTTCCACGTGAAAACTTGAAGAATAAATTCGAAAAACTAGATAAGGCTAATGAATAGAAAAGAAAGTAAAAGGTGCTTAAGGAGGTTTTCACGTGGAAACTTCCTTAAGAAAAGAAAGTTAATGAGTAGTATGGCGTTGTTGCAAAATACCCTTTTATCATTGTCCGGCTTGACCGGACAATCCAGAACTATTGATTCTATTGGCTTTCTGGATTCGCACTCCACGAGAATGAAATTTTTAGCATATTTTGCAACAGCGCCAGTATCTAAATTTTTTTGGATCTATAATATGACTTGCAAAGATAGATGGTTTGTATTAAAATATATACCAAGTTTTCACGTGGAAACTTAAATAAATAAATATGGGAAAAATTATAGGAATCTGCAATCAAAAAGGCGGGACAGGGAAAACCACCACCTCAATTAATTTAAGTTCTTATTTAGGTCTTGCCAATAAGAAAACTTTGCTTATAGACATGGATCCTCAGGGGAATTCTACATCAGGTATAGGATTTGACGCTGAAGGCATGAATTCCATATATGATGTTATTGTTGGGGACGTAAATCTTTCAGAATGCATTTATACAACAGAATGGCCGGAGTTGTATGTAATACCTTCACAAGTTTCTTTGACTGGAGGAGAGATAGAATTGGTTAATAAAGAAAATAGAGAAGGGAAGTTAAAAACACTTTTGGATCAGATTAGAGACAAGTTTGAATATATTATCGTTGATGCGCCCCCATCATTAGGATTGCTTACCCTAAACGTTTTAGTTGCCGCGGATAGTTTAATAATCCCGGTGCAATGTGAGTATTATGCATTAGAGGGTGTATCGAAAATTATGAATACCATTGAATTAGTTAAAGAGAGGCTTAATTTTTCTTTAGATATTGAAGGAATATTACTTGTTATGGCAGATTTTCGTACTAGGCTTACTTTACAAGTAATAGAGGAGGTACGAAATTATTTCCCGAAAGAAACCTTTAATGTAATTGTTCCAAGAAATATTAAATTGGCCGAAGCCCCGAGTTTTGGGAAGCCTATTCATTTTTATGACCCGACTTGTGTAGGGGCAAAAGCTTATAGAAATTTAACTGAAACGTTTTTAAAAGAAAAAATTGAGATAAAGGAATTAATTAAGGAAAGGAGTTTATAATGGAAAGAAGGGTTCTAGGTAAAGGGTTGGATACGCTTATTCCCAAAAAGACCGTAACTGTTTTATCTGAAGAGTTTGCTCATTTGGATGTAAATAAGATATGTCCTGCTAAAAATCAACCAAGAAAAGAAATTGCAAAATTAGAGCTTATGGAATTAGCTCAATCTATTGAATCTAAGGGTGTTGTTCAACCTATAGTGGTTAGAAAATTAGACTCTGGAATGTATGAAATTGTTGCAGGCGAGAGAAGATTTCAAGCCGCTAAGTTGTTGGGGCTCAAGGATATACCAACGATAATTAAAAAGTTGGATGATAAAAATGCTTTTGTAATAGCTATTATTGAAAATTTACAAAGAAAAGATTTAAACCCGATAGAGGAAGCTCAATCTTTTGAAAGGTTAATGAATGAGTTTGATTTTTCATTGGAAGATATTGCAAGATTTATAGGCAAAAATAAAACCACGATAGTTAATACTTTAAGGCTGCTTAAATTGCCGCCTCAGATAAAAAAAGCTTTAATTGATGAAGTCATCAGTCGATCACAGGCTCGGACAATTTTAGGAGTACAAAAAATTCAGGAACAAGAAAAATTGTTTCATCAGATTTTGAAAGATGGCCTTACAGTTAGAGAAATTGAAAAAAAAGCTAGAGTGATATCCCGAAAAAAGAAAACTTTAGATCCGTTTATTGAGGAAGAAGAAGATAGTTTGCAAAAAATATTAGGAACAAAGGTAAAAATAATAAATAAAAAAAATAATCAGGGAAAAATAGTTATCGAGTATTATAATATTAATGATTTGGAGAGAATTATAAAAAAGTTTAAATAATAGTGTATTATATTTTGTAAATTTATTTAAGAAGGGGGCAGGAAATGCACAAAGAGGCGACCTTAGTAATTATTAAACCGGATGGTTTAATAAAGTCACTTACCGGAAATATTTTATCTCGGCTATCAGAAGCAAAATTAAAGATTATAGCCGCAAAAATTGTAAGAGTTACTGTAGAATTAGCAGATAAGCATTATAATCATCTCAAAGGGGAGCCGTTTTATCCGGAATTGGCAAAATATATTACAGGAGTTCTTCATGGGGAAAATAGAGTTATGGCTCTTGTTTATTATGGAGAAAATGCGATTTCCGGAGTGAGGAATCTTGCCGGAGCAACAAATCCGGAACAAGCGGATCCTGTTAGTATAAGGGGGGCTTATGGGAGAATTTTGACAACAGGTTTGTTTGAAAATGTTATTCATGCCTCAAGTAGTCTGGACGAATCTGAGAGAGAAATAAAACTTTGGTTTAGTCCGGATGAATTAACAGTAGATATTTATGAAACTGAAGAAGTAATTTTGGAAAATGCTAAAAAGGAGTCGTGGAAATGAGAGCAATGACCGGATACTCATCTGTCTCTCAAACTAATAATTTTTGGGACGTACAAATCATTCTACGGGCTGTTAATTTTAAGTATTTAGATGTAACAGTTCATAATTTGCATCCTGAAGAAGTTATTCTGGAAGAAAAGATTAAACGCGAGATTAAAAACAGGGTTAGTAGAGGAAAAATAGAGGTATTTGTATATATAACCGCGGCTAAATCCAAGAAATTAAAAATTAATGAAAAAGTAGTCGCGGAATATATTGCTCAAGCCAGGAGTTTGGCTAAAAAGTATAAATTAAATTCAGAAATTTATGTAAAGGATATATTAAATTTACCTCAAACTTTTTCATTTGAACAGGGAATAAAGAGTATTCAGCCTTTTGTTTTTTCTTTATTAAAAGAAGCTTTGAGTAAATTTATTGAATTTAGAGAAAAAGAAGGATTGATTATAAAGAAAGAGATAGTATCTAATTTAGATAAACTCAAATCTAATGTCGAAAAGATTAGAAAACAAAAACCCAAAGCGAAGTCGATGGAAAAGGGTAAAGAAGATATCGATGAAGAGCTTTCGTTAATGGCTTTTTATATTAGTAAGCTGGATAATAAAATTAATAGTACTAAACGAGAGACTAAAGGGAAACCCATGGATTTTTTAATTCAGGAGATTTTGCGTGAATTAAACGCTGCCTCCAGTAAGACTAAGATAAAAACAGCGGCTTTATTGATTATAGAGGGGAAAAATTATTTAGAGAGAATAAGAGAGCAAGTCCAGAATATAGAATAAAGTATAATATTGGCTTATGTTGTTATGGGTAAAAAAAGGAGAAAGTTTTGGTTGTGAAAAAGAAAGTTAAAGGAGAAAAAAAGGAAATAAAAATTTTTGTAATTTCAGGCCCGGGCGGCGCGGGAAAAACTACTTTAGTTAATAAGTTATTTGAAAAAGATACGATTAAAGATTTTTTTATGAAAGGAGTAACAGTTACTACACGAAATAAACGTTCGCAAGAAAAAGATGGAAAAGATTATTTTTTTATTAGTGAAGAAGAGTTTTTAAGATTAAAAGAAAAAGAATTTTTCTTAGAAAGCGAACAGGTTTTGTCTAATTATTACGGAACACCTAAACTTTTTTATTCGTTAGCAAAGAAAAAGGGAAAAAACTTAGTTTTATGTATAGATGTTAAAGGCGGAGTGAATTTGAAAAAAAACTTTAAATCTGCTAAAATAGTCAGCATTTTTGTGGTAGCGCCTTCAAAAGCAGAATTAATGCGAAGAATGGAAAAAAGAAAAGAAGATAAGGATATTAAGAAGAAAAGAGTAGAGCTTTCAAAAAAAGAGTTGCAATCTTCTAAATATTATGATTATCTAGTAATAAATAAAGAAATAGATAAAGCAGTCGAAGAAATAGAAAAGATTTTGATCAAATTAAACTTTAAAAATAAATTTATAAAATAAGTTAAAAATTTGGAGGTAGAAATGGATAAAACGAATGTCCCAATAGAAAATCTTTTAGATGCAAGTAACTATTCTATTTATAGTTTAGTTATTCTTGCGGCGAAACGGGCAATACAGTTAGCTGATGGAGAGAAGCCTATGCTCGAGAAAGCTGATGATAAAGTGCTTGATAGTGCTTTGAGAGAAATAGAAGATGGGAAAATAGTAGTTCGAAAGAAAAAATAGATATCGAAGATATGCATATAAATAAAAAAAAGTAATCAATATTTCCACATTTTTATTTTTTGGATTATAATTGGTATTTAAAAGCGGCGTGGTAGCCAAGTGGTAAGGCAGCGGTCTGCAAAATCGCTATGCGCCGGTTCAA
>JAUVUO010000095.1 GCA_030601015.1 Candidatus Omnitrophota bacterium
AAAATATTCTTTATTTTAATAGTTGACCATTAACTAAATTATTTAAAAAAATAAGTATAATTTAAATATTTACCAATAAATTTTTTTATCATTTTAATTTTAAAATATTACTTATTTTAAAAATTAATTAACTAATTGTCAAATAATAAAATTTTTTAATACCAATTTTTATCAATTTCTGTTTACATATTTGTCACCGCGAATAATGCGATCATGGCGCTGTTACAAAATAAGCTAAAAGTTTCATTTCCGCGGAAGTGCGAATCACGAAAATCAATAAAATCAATAGCTCTGGATTGTCCGGTCAAGCCGGACAATGACAAAAGGGTATTTTGCAACAGCGCCATCATGAAAATCATATTACCAAAAACGTTTATAGGATTCTAATCAATTATTCTTTTTTAAATGCTTAATATATTTTTATGGGTTGAATTATGGTTGGAAATAACTATTTGATAAAGACGGGCCTATGGGGGCAAGCTGATCAGTCTCTGGCTAAACCCAATTCGCTAACTATTTAACTCACGAATTCTTCAATACAAAAGATTGCTTTTATATATATAACTGATGCAGTTGTTGTTTAACATTTTCATCGGCTAAGTATTCATCAAAGGTTATGTCTATCTTATCTATATAACCTTTAGGGGTAATTTCAATTATACGGTTAGCCACTGTTTGAACAAGCTGATGATCATGCGAAGAAAAAAGAATAGTTCCGGAATATCTCTCTAAACCCTTATTTAAAGCTGTTATGGATTCTAAATCTAAATGATTTGTAGGTTCATCTAAAATTAAAACATTAGATTGAGCAAGCATCATTTTTGACAGCATACATCTTACCTTCTCTCCTCCGGATAAGACTTTAACTGATTTCAAAGATTCTTCCCCTGAAAAAAGCATACGCCCTAAAAATCCTCGAACAAAATTTTCATCGGTGTTGTCAGAGTACTGACGAAGCCAATCGATAACATTCAAATCATCATTAAAATATTCAGTATTATCTTTAGGATAATAAGCACGGCTGGTAGAAATCCCCCACTTAAAAACACCTCTGTCAGGTTGAATTTCTTCCATCAAAACTTGAAACAACGTTGTCTTAGCTAAATCATGCGGGCCGACAAAAGCGATCTTATCGCCTTTATGAACTGTTATATTAAAATCATTAAACATTATTTTACCATCCACACTCTTACATAAACCGTCAACACTTAAAAGATCATTTCCTGCCTCTCTCAAAGGTTCAAAATTAATATAGGGATATTTTCGGGATGAAGGTTTTATATCTTCCAAAGTTAATTTCTTTAAAATATTTTTTCTGCTGGTAGCTTGCCTGGATTTAGAAGCGTTGGCACTAAATCGGGCAATGAATTCCTGAAGTTCTTTGCGTTTATCTTCAACTTTTTTATTAGCTTCACTGCGCTGTTTTAAAGCTAACTGACTTGACTCAAACCAAAAACTAAAATTCCCCATATACATTTGAATTTTACCAAAATCAATATCAGCAATATGAGTACAAACCTTATCTAAAAAATGCCTATCATGAGAAACAACAATTGCGGTATTTTCAAATTTACACAAAAATTCTTCCAGCCACATACAACTCGCTACATCCAAATGATTAGTCGGCTCATCTAATAATAAAATATCCGGATTGCCAAATAAAGCCTGTGCTAAAAGCACTCGAACCTTTTGCCCGGCTTCCAGCTGTTTCATCTGAACTTCACATAATCTTTGAGGTATTCCTAAATCACTTAATAATTTAGACGCGTCAGATTCAGCATTCCAACCATCTAATTCACCAAACTCTGCCTCTAACTCCGAAGCACGTATCCCATCTTTATCGGAAAAGTCTTCTTTAGAATAAATTAAGTCTTTTTCCCTCATAATATTATAGAGTTTTTCATGCCCCATAATAACAGTTGTCAAAACAATATGTTCATCATAAGCGAACTGATCTTGTTTTAAAACCGAAATTCGTTTGCCCTGAGGAATTACTACTTCACCTCTGTTAGGTTCTATGTTGCCGGAAAGAATTCCTAAAAAAGTAGATTTCCCTGAACCATTAGCCCCAATTAGGCCATAACAATTTCCCGGAGTAAAAACAATGTTTACATTAGAAAAAAGTTTACGCAAACCGTATTGCAAAGAAATGTCTTTTGTAGAAATCATAGTTTAACCCTTTTCATTAACCCGATTCAATAATTAATATTCTTTATATTATTTCGAATAAACCCTAATCACGTTGCAACTGCGCCAATATTTTTAAAACATTGAATTGTAATTATATAATAATTATCTAATTTATCAAACTATATTTAACCTAAAAAATATTTATTTTGGTTAAAAAGTTTTATTTTTTTATACTCAATTTTGGAAACTTCATATTCAGCCTTTTCTACTTGATCAGAAAAAGGCCGGTAGATTTTAAATCCAAAAAAGACCCACATCCTTGAATGGGGGTCTCTTTTATTAACATTAAATTTTTGTAAAAATATATTTTAAATATAAATTATTATTTTAACGTTTGATCCATTTTAGCCAAATACTCATATCTTTTAAATCTTTTTAGTACTTCTTCCTGAGCCAAATCCAACAACATTTTAGCTCTTTCGGGATTAGCCGCTTTCAAAGCTTTAAACCTATTTTCCCCATACATATAATCCTCTAATGGAAGGGTTGGTTCTTTACTGTCAATTTGTAAAGGATTCTTCCCTTCTTTAACTAACTCAGGATTAAACCTAAGAAGAGGCCAATACCCTGATAATACCGCCTTTTTCTGTTCATTCATACCTTTAGTCATATTAATGCCATGGGCGATACAATGAGAATAAGCAATGATAAGAGACGGCCCGTTATATTGTTCGGCCTCTATAAAGGCTTTCATAGTTTGAAAAGGATTTGCCCCTAACGCCACTACCGCAACATATATATTTCCATAACTCATCATCTGCAGTGCTAAATCTTTTTTAAATAAAGGTTTTCCTGCGGCTGCAAATTTAGCTATAGCACCCATAGGTGTAGCTTTAGACATTTGTCCTCCGGTATTAGAATACACTTCTGTATCTAAAACCAGCACGTTGACATTTTTGCCAGAAGCTAATACATGGTCTAGCCCTCCATAACCTATATCATAGGCCCATCCGTCGCCCCCTATAATCCAAACACTTTTGCTTACCAAATAATCTATTTTATCTATTAATTCCTTAACAATAAGGTCACCGGTATTATCTTTTAATAAAATTTCTCTTAATTTGTCAACACGTTGGCGTTGGACTTCAATATCTGGATGTGTTTTCTGAGGGGCTTCTATGATATCTTGAAAAAGTTTTGAATAATCTTGATATTCCTTTTTTACCATTAACTTTTTAATTAAATGTCTTGATTGTTCGGTCATTTGATCTATAGATAATCTCATACCAAAACCAAATTCGGCATTATCTTCGAATAATGAGTTAGACCAGGCCGGGCCTTTACCATTCTTATCTGAACAATAAGGAGTTGTCGGTAAATTACCCCCGTAAATAGAAGAACAGCCTGTGGCATTAGCTATTAACGCTCTATTTCCATACAGCTGAGTGACCAGTTTAACATAGGGAGTCTCTCCGCAACCCGGACATGCCCCTGAAAATTCAAATAGCGGACGCATAAGCTGAGAACCCTTTACTGTTCCTATACCTACAGGAAGTTCTTCTATTTTCATATCCGGAAGCGATAGAAAAAAACTAAAGTTTTTCTTTTCTTTTTCCCTCACAGATACCTGTGAAATCATATTTATAGCTTTTATCCCTGTAGGTTTTTTGTTTTCATCTTTTTTTGCGACAGGACAAATATTAACACAAGCCCCACATCCTGTACAATCTTCCGGAGCTGCCTGCAAAGTAAAAGCTTTATTTTCTAAATTTTTACCTTTAGCCTGAGTATGCTTAAATCCCTCTGGAACATTTTTAAGTAAATCTTTATCATAAATTTTCATTCGTATAGCCGCATGCGGACACACCATAGAACATTGTCCGCACTGAATACAAATTTCAGGATCCCATTCCGGAATATTCAAAGCAATATTACGTTTTTCATATTGAGAAGTTCCTACAGGGTAAGCACCGTCAATAGGAAATTTAGAAACGGATAAATTATCCCCCTTACCGGCAACTATTTCAGATGTAACATCTTTAACAAATTCCGGAGCAGAATCAGATATAATAGATTTAATAACTAATTTACTAGTTGCGTCTTTAGGAACAACTACCTGTTGTATTTCTTTTAAAGCTTTATCTATCACAGCGATATTCATAGATACAACCTTTTCTCCTTTTTTTCCATAGGTTTTTATAACCGCATTTTTTATCGCGGCAACAGATTCTTCCGCGGGAATAATATTACTGATAACAAAAAAAGCTGTCTGCATTATTATGTTAATTCTTGAACCTAATCCCGCTTCTTCAGCAACTTGATAAGCATTAATAACATAAAATTTTAATTTTTTGTCAATTATTGTCTTTTGAACTTTACCAGGCAAATATTCCCAAACTTCATCTTTAGAATAAGGGCTAGCCAATAAAAACACTGCGTTAGGCTCAGCTACTGAAAGAACATCATATTTTTCCATAAAAGAAAAATTATGACAAGCAACAAAATTAGCCCTATTAATCAAATAAGGGCTTTGTATCAATTTCTTCCCAAAACGCAAATGTGAGATTGTTATTGAACCTGCTTTCTTGGAATCATATACAAAAAATCCTTGAACATAATTTTCTGTTAACTCTCCAATTATCTTAATAGAATTTTTATTAGCACCAACAGTTCCGTCAGCACCTAACCCATAAAAGACCCCTCTAAAAGTTTCTGAATCTTCTATAGAGAAAGTTGAATCATATTCAAGACTTGTATTTGTTAAATCGTCATCAATACCTACTGTGAAATGATTTTTAGGCTTTGCCTGCGATAAATTATCAAACACTGCCTTAACCATAGCCGGTGTGAACTCTTTAGAACCTAATCCGTATCTGCCGCCAACAATTTTAGGCCAGGTTTTAAAAGGTGCTATCCCTATTTCTAAAGCTTCTCCAATCGCCGAACGAACATCTATATAAAGAGGCTCTCCTATTGCTCCCGGTTCTTTAGTTCTATCTAATACCGCAATCAATTTTGTGGTTGAAGGAAGGCTTTTGACAAATTGTTCTATTGAAAATGGACGATAAAGCTTAACTTCCACCACCCCTACTTTTAAACCTTGAGCCTGCATATATTCAACTGTTTCCCTAACAGTTTGTCCTCCTGACCCCATAACAAATATAACTTGTTCAGCATCCTTTGCCCCGAAATAATCGAACAATTTATATTGTCTTCCTGTCTGAACAGCAAATTTATCCATTACACTTTGAACAATAGCAGGTGCTTTTTGGTAGAATTTGTTTACAGTTTCCCGGCTTTGAAAAAAAACATCAGGATTTTGTGCCGTACCCTTTATTCTGGGATTATCAGGAGTAAGGCCTCTTTGTCTATGTGCTTTTACATATTTATCATCAATTAAAGCACGAATATCATCAAAACTTACTGTTTCAATCTTCTGTATCTCATGAGAT
>JAUVUO010000127.1 GCA_030601015.1 Candidatus Omnitrophota bacterium
CAGTACAATAAAAATTAATCTTAATGAGGATATAATTTTATAGTTAAATGTCTGAAATTTAAGCTACAACTACAAAAGGAGAAAATCTTGAATAATAAGTGTAATCAATGCGATAAAAAAATGAATTCGATGCAAGGTGTTCATACTGAAATAGATGGCAAGAACGTTTTCCTTTGCGGCCCCTGTTGGAATAAATTTGTTTCAGAAAAAGATGGCCTTGATTTTGAAACGATTGAACTTAGCCCCGTAACCCTACGGGATTGTATAGGCAAGTCTCATGAATTTCATTTTTTTACTCATATTGTATCTACTGGTTTGGCGATAAATGCTTATGAAATAATTGAGGGCGAAAGGACAGGTTATGAATTTTCCGTTTTGGGTGCTCATGATTGCAGCCAGTCAAATCTAATTCTGGATTTATATGAGAAGGTTAAAAAAGGTTTAGCAATCAAATATCTTGAGAATAATGATTTGGGGAGAGGCATTAAAGATATGAGAGTGGTCGCTAGAATCGGAAGGGATGATGGTTATGACGGGGAACTCTACCCGAGCTTTCTATCGATGGTGAGCGGGTTACGTGGGCAGAGTTTGGGAAGATGATCATGACATTTGAAGGGTGGAACTTTAAATTTGATATTTTTGACTGTACCGAATGATGAGGCGTAAATGAGTATATTAATTAATCAAAATAAACAACGAATATATGAGATTTTAAATAGGTATTGGGGCTATAAATCATTTTTACCTTTACAGGAAGAGACAATTTTATCTATACTTAAGGGTGAAGACAGCATGACCTTGCTGCCTACAGGCGGCGGCAAATCTTTATGTTTCCAATTGCCGGCTTTATTAAACGAAGGGATGGCAGTGGTTGTGTCCCCTTTAATTTCTTTAATGAAGGATCAGGTAGATAATCTTAAAGATATGGGGATATCCGCGGCTTGCTTGAATTCCAGTTTGTCGGTTAAAGATCAGGCATTAATCATTGAACAAATTTATCAAAGAAAGATAAAACTTTTATATATTTCTCCTGAGCGATTGAGTAATGATATAACCATTGAATTGTTAAAAGCTGTTGTTCTTTCTTTTTTTGTAATTGATGAAGCTCATTGTGTTAGTCATTGGGGGCATGATTTTAGAGCGGATTATCGGAATCTTAAAATTATTAAAGATGTATTCTGCGATGTAAGCGTACACGCTTTTACTGCTACAGCGGTTAAAGAGGTGCAGGCTGATATTGTAGAGCAATTGAAACTCTTCAATCCTAAAGCTCATGTTGGATTGGTAGACCGCCCTAACTTAACTTATAGGGTGTTGCCGCGTAAAAAAATAGTAAAGCAGATAACAGATATTTTAGCCAAACATCATAATGAAGCCGGTATTGTATATTGTTTGCGGCGCAAAGATGTAGATAATATTTCAAGTGATTTGAAGAGGCTTGGAATTAATAATGTTCGTTATCACGCAGGCATGTCAGATAAAGACCGCCATGAGGCACAAGAGAGATTTACTAGCGAAGAAGTGAATGTAATCATAGCTACAATAGCCTTTGGTATGGGTATTGATCGTTCTAATATTCGTTTTATTATTCATGCCGGTATGCCCAAGAGTATTGAACATTACCAGCAGGAGACCGGACGGGCAGGAAGGGACGGTCTTTCTGCTTATTGTTATTTGTTTTACGGCGGAGGGGATTATCGGTTATGGAGTTTTTTTGCTGAAAAATCCTCAGAGAAGGAAGTATTAATAAAGAAATTACGTTCCATGTATAATTTTTGTATTCAGCCTCAATGCCGGCATAGAATATTGGTAAATTATTTTAGCCAAAATTATAACAAACATTCATGTGAAGCCTGTGATTATTGTCTGAATGAACTTGATATGGTTGAAGACGCGTTTATTGTGGGACAGGTGGTCTTAACCTGTGTAGATAAGGTTAGGCAAAGAGAGTATGGGTTTGGAGCGGGTTATGTGACAGATGTTTTAAAAGGTAAATTTACTGAAAAAATAGAACGAAGAGATCATCATAATCTATCAATTTTTGGCGCAATGAGGGAGAAATCGGAAGTTTATATTCGTTATATGATAGAGCAATTAGCAGGGCAGGGGTTTTTATCTAAAGATGGAGAATTTTTGACGCTTTCAGTAACAAGTGTCGGGAAGCGAGTATTGTCAGGAGAATTATCTCCAATGTTAGTTGAACCTTTACTGATACCTAAGAAAAAAGAGATTGCAAGAAAGAGCAGAGAACGCCGGGAGATTGAGTGGGGTGAAGTAGATAAAGAATTGTTTCAATTATTACGCGAAAAGAGAATAGAGCTTGCTCAAAAGAGAGGGGTTCCGGCATTTATTATATTTGGAGATAAGACTTTAAGAGATATGGCCGCGAAAAAGCCTTTGAACAGAGAAGCTTTTTCTAAAATATATGGTGTAGGTGAAAACAAATTGAAATTATACGCGGATATATTTATTAAAAGCATTAAAGATTATGTAGAATGAGAATAAAAAATATAGTAGATTTTAGAACCTTTAGAAGGTATAATATTTTTTTGCCGGTAAACGGCTGTGGTTATTTTTCTTTTCAGGCAGAAAATATCCTTTAAAGATTTGGATACTCCTTTAGTTACTGCGGATTTTTGTTTTTTGTGTTATATTTTTTTTGGATAAATAAACAGTTCATTTGTGATGAAAAAAGATGATAAAAAAATGAATAATAAAAATAAAAAAGACATAAAAGAAATTTCGTCTTCATCTCAATTTACTGCTGTAGTTTTAGCCGCTGGAAAAGGCAAAAGGATGAATTCAAAACTTCCAAAGGTGCTTCATCTACTGTTAGGTAAACCTCTTGTCTCTCATGTGTTAGATAAGTTACTTCTTTCGAATAGATACATTAAACAAATTATTGTTGTGGTGGGCTATAAAGGGGAGCTGATTGAAGAAGCTATAAAAAAAGATTTTGTTGGTAAACGCGCGGCTGCTAAAATTAAAATCGACTTTGTTTATCAGAAAAAAATGTTAGGAACCGCGAATGCTGTAGAAACAGCTGTTAAAAAAATAAGGCACGAGAATGTTTTAGTAATGTGCGGGGATGCGCCTTTAATTGTTTCTAAAACATTGATTTCGTTTATTTCTTTTTATTTGAGGAAGAAATTAGTTGGATGTGTCCTTAGCGCGTGTCTGAATGTTAAAAATTCGTTGGGTTCAATTGTACGGGATAATAAGGGGAAAGTTCAGGCTATCAGAGAAAAAATAGAATTGGATGAGGATAAAGTTAGAGGAAATTTTGTTTTTGATGAGGTTAATAGCGGGGTCTATTGTTTTAAAAAAGATGTATTATTTGATTATTTGCCCAAAATAAAGATAAATAGAAAAAAGAAAGAGTATTTCCTTACAGATATAATAGAAATTCTTTATAAAGAGAAAAAAAATTTTTTAGATTCTTATTTGTTAGAGGATTCGGAAGAGATTTTGGGTATAAATACTAAAAAAGATTTACGTATTGCTGAGAAGGTTATAAGATATAGAGTTATAGATAATCTTATTGATAGCGGAGTGGAGGTTGTTAATCCGGAAAATACTTATATTCAGGAAGATGTATTAATCGGCAAAAATACCACAATTTATCCCTTTACCTTTATAGAAAAAGGTGTTATAATTGGCAAAAATTGCTCGTTGGGGCCCTTTATTAGGTTAAGAAAGGGTACTGTGATTGGTGATAATACCCAGGCAGGTAACTTTCTGGAAATAAATCGTTCAAAAATAGGGAAAGATGTAAGAATTAAACATTTTGGCTATTTGGGTGATTCTTTTGTTGGAGATGGTGTCAATATTGGAGCAGGGACAGTAATAGCCAATTATGATGGTAAACAAAAACATAAGACGTATATTGGAAAAAATGCTTTTATAGGTTCGGATACGGTTATAGTAGCTCCGGCCAAAATAGGAGAGAAGGCTATTACAGGGGCCGGAAGCGTGGTAACAAAGGATGTTAAACCTAAAACCGTGGTTGTAGGAGTTCCTGCGAAAATATTTAAAAAAAAGGGTAAACTATGAACAAAATGCTTATTTTTGCCGGAAGTTCAAATCCAAAATTAGCAAATAAAATTTGTAAAAGCCTTAAAATTAAACTTGGAGAGGTTTTTGTTTCGAAATTTAGTGATGGCGAGGTTAGAGTTCAGATTGAGGATAATGTCAGAGGTAAAGACGTATTTGTTATTCAATCTACTTGTCCGCCGGTCAATGATAACTTGGTTGAGCTGTTAATATTATTGGATGCTTTAAAGAGGGCGTCCGCTTATAGGATAACTGCTGTTATTCCTTATTTTGGATATGCCCGTCAGGATAGAAAAGATCAGCCTAGAGTGCCTATAACAGCTAAATTAGTCGCGAATGTATTGGCTATCGCGGGAGCAAGCAGGGTATTGACCCTTGATTTACATGCCGGGCAAATCCAGGGGTTTTTTGATATACCGTTGGATCATTTATATGCTTTAAATGTTTTCTATGATTTTTTTAAGAAGATAGAACCTAATAATTTAGTTGTTGTTTCTCCTGATGTAGGAGGGATAAAGGTAGCCAGAGCTTATGCCAAAAAGTTTCGCTCGGGATTGGCGATTGTGGATAAAAGGAGAAATTCTCCCGATTCAACTGATGTAATGCACATATTAGGAGATGTTGAGGGGAAGAATGTTATAATGGTTGATGATATGATTTCTACAGGGTCTTCATTAGTTGAGGCAGCAAAAGCATTAAAGAGACATAAAGCTAAAAAGATTTATGCCGCGATAACTCATGGAATACTGTGTTCGAATGCTGTACAGAGAATAGAGAATTCGGAGATTGATTTGCTGG
>JAUVUO010000109.1 GCA_030601015.1 Candidatus Omnitrophota bacterium
TACATTCGCATGATAACTAACATTCGGACAAGAATAAAGACAACCTTGATTAGCTATAACCTGCAACTCCACATTTATGTTTGAAGAGATATTCTTAATAATGCCAAATTCTCTATTTAATGTTTGCGGTTCCAAGGTAATCACATCTGCTCCTAATTCTTCCCAATATTGAGCCTGTCTAAGACTCCTTACTCCGGCAAAAGCAGATACACTCAGCTAAAATCGAGGATAATGCTTTTTTATAATTTTCCCTAAGTGTGCTATTGCTACCGTAATAGAATCCGTTCCTATTTTAGACAACCAATCTAAATCCCGACGTATTTTATTATATCCTTTTTTAGTTACTTCCAAATTACTTAAACATGTTGAATTTAATAAATAGTTAAATTGAATTCCATTCCGATGTAATTCTTTTATAAATAATTCCAATTTCTTTTTCCTAATAACCGGCAGCATAAAAGACGGCCTTCCCCCTCCAATAAAATCCGCAGTAAGTTTCCCGTAGACTTCCTTAACCTGGAATTTTTTTATTCCATCTATATAATCATCTTGAAAATTAGTCCCAACAGATATTTTCATATTATTCCCTTGGTTCAATAAAGCACCTTACGGCATAAAATTTGAGAATAAAATTTCTATATTCTTTATTGCCTGTTTCTATTCCCATAGCCAAACCGCGGCATAAAGCCGATAATAGCTGCTACTATTCTTTCTTTTCAATCAACAAATCACATACATCATGGCCTTTTGATTTCGAGAATGCTGAAATATCAGTTATAGCTAGTGATTCATTTATACCCAAATTCTGAATAAAAAATATTTTCAACATTTATTTAATCTAATTTATTATTTATCATACCATTTCGGTTTCACTAAATTTGTATAAGTTTCCCGTTTAAATGGATTTAAAAACTTAAATAACGCATCAAAAAATAACCGGGCAACCACTAAAAACCACCAAATATACATATTACGTTTATATTTATTCCTATTGAATATCCCTTTAACCAACCAATGAAAATTAATAAATTCCTTATTAGCTTTATAAATCAAATTAGATATTTCATGTGTATCTAAAAATTTTGATGACATAACAGGAGTTGCCCAATCAAAATTAGTAAAATCCTTTGTTTCCAGCCATTTTTTCTCCAGAGCCTCTTCCCACAACTGGGTTCCAGGAACAGGTGTAAGCGGATGGAATGCCGGGAAATCAACTTTTAAAGCTTTAGCAAATTTAATTTGCCGCCACATAGACTCCTCATCCTCATCTCTCACCCCAACAATAAAAGTTACCTGCTTAAAAATATGAGGATACTTCTTATTTAGGATTTCTATACACTCTCTTGTTTTATCTGTGGAATAAAAAAACTTCTTTGAATCAGCAAGCCATTTTTCGTCACATCGTTCAACTCCCATACACATATGAGATAGACCTGCTTTTACCATTTTGTCAAAAACGCTATTTTTTAAATCTCTTAAAACACAATCTACCCTTAAAAAAGCAAACCAATTTAAATCGAAATTTTTCTTTATAAGCTTTTCAGAAAATTCATTGTTCCAATTTGCATCAATATTCCAAGATGCATCAACAAAAACAAGACAATGTTTATTATATTTTTTATATAAAACTTCTACTTCATGAATACTATTATCTACACTCTTAGTTCGCCATCTCGGGGTTAATATCCTTTTACCATTTATTATCTCTTCATCGGCCATTTGCAGCCACCAACTGCAAAATTTACAGTTAGACACACAACCTCTACTATGATGGATAGTCGTCCCTCCCGGAGAATAAAGAAATTTTGAAGTTCCATATCTTTTCATTGGCAACAAATCATAAGCAGGAAAAGGTAATATGTCCAAATTATCAATAAGCGGACGAGAAGAGGTTATTACAATTTCTCCATTTACCTTGTACGCTATACCTTTAACATCTTCAAAATTTTTCTTTACCTCGCGTATTCCTTGAACTAATTCTAAGAGCGTATGCTCTCCCTCACCCCTTACAACAAAATCTACCGCTTTATTTTCCAAAGTCTGTTCTAATAAATTTGAAAAATGCGTTCCTCCGACTATACATATTGTCTTTAGATTGATCTGCTTAGCCAATAAACATGTTTTTAATGCTTCATTCGCATAAAGGGCATGATTTTCTCCAACCCCAACGATATCCGGTTCGTATTCTTTTATAACTTTAGATAGGCTCTCCCAACCTATTTTAAGAGGCATACAATCCATAAGTTTAACCTCAAATCCGTTATCTCTTAAAATTGCGCCCAAATAAGGCAATGATTGAGGAACTAAAAAATTGTCCTGTTCGCTAACAAAAGGCCAATATTTTCGTGGAGGTGCTATTAATAATATTTTCATATAATCCTTAACTAAATTTCTATATTTTAATACTTAAATAAAATTCTACGCAATTAATAACTTTTTCTATACCTCCAAACTAATTTAATTGTATCTAAAACAGATAATTTTTTTTCGGTTTTGTATATATATATAAAACTGACAGAAAAAACTGCAAAAAATAATTTTTTCCAATTTTTTTTTACAATCCATCTAAAAAAACTTTCACACTTGGGTAATTTCATCGCTATAAACGATATTTTATGAATATTTTCCAGGACTTCAATATCTTTCAACCTAAAAACACTTCGCGAGAAAAATGAATCCGGCAAATCGGAATAATCATAATTATTAGGTAAAATTTTTTGTTCTCTCGCAATTTTCTCAATTCCAGTCTTAGGATATGGCATCATTAATGACGAAAGCATATAATCTGTCCCTATTTCAGCATTTAACCTTATCGTTTCAAACGCGTCATCTATTGTTTCTCCGGGAAATCCAAATATATTAGACGTATCTATTTTTATTTTATATTTCTTTAAATAATCTGCACACTTTTTTATATCATAATTTGATATTTTTTTATTTAATATATTTTTTCTCTTTTCTTCATTCCCTGTTTCAATACCAAAAGTAACACAACTGCACCCTGCTTTTTTTAACATCTTAGCTATATCATCAGTCATTAAGCTCGCTACCGTTGAACACATAAAAGGCAAACCTATCTCTTTAACATATTGGCCGCAAAATTTTAATACCCAATCATTATCTAAAATAAAAAAATCCTCCGCAAAATGTAATGATTTACAACCATAATTATTTTTTACTCTTTTTATTTCCTCAATAAGATATTCCGGAGATTTTCTTCTAACAAATTTGCCTTTTTTTGATAATAAATCTTTGTAAAAAGGATTGAAACAATAGGTACAATCAAATGGACAACCCCGGCTTGAAATAAATTGCTTCAATGGTAAGTTTCTCAAAGCCGGATATTTATTATAATATATCGCTCTATCCTCAAAGGGCAATTGATTTAAATCATTTATATATCCGGGAGAAACAAAATATTGATCTTTGTCCGTATCTTTCGATATTAAACCATCGATTATCTTATCTCTATGATTGTTAAAATGGCCCTCTATAAACTTCAGAAAAACATATTCACCATCACCCATAATTACATAATCAACATTAGGATTATCTATTATTTCCGGACAAGCACTGGCATGGACCCCTCCGACGACAATGGGTATATTAATATTATTTTTTATACGTTCAACTAAATTGACCAACCAATTATGATCAGGAGACATTGCTGAAATACCAATAATATCGGATGAACTTTCTTTTATTTGTTTTATAATATTTTTTTCCAGCGAGCTAATTAAAACATCCGTTCTAACCCCCTGACGTTTTAGTACCGCGGAAATAGACATTATCCCAAAATAAGGAAATGAATGTTTTTGAATAAACAATATTTTTTTTCTTCTAAAAATAATATCTCCATTTTTTTTATTTACAATCCATTTAGACCATTACTTTTAATATAATTTTTTCTTATTCATAATTTAATTTTTATTAAGTCTACCTAAGCAGTATTCTGCAATCTAAAATTTCTTCAACCAATTTAAAATACTCCTGAAATTGAATGAAAATATAAAATTCTGTTCAGTTTGACAACCAGAAAGGCATCCCTGGCAAGACTGATGAACTAACCGGTTAAATGCATTTTTAAATCCTAGTTCAATTCCATTTTGCCCTAATATCCGGCCAGACACATTGCCGCAAGGATAAATGTTTCCCTCAGGATCTATCCAGCAATATAATTTTCCAGCCCAACATTTAAATTCGCTATTTTCTTTTTTATACATTTTACTATAATCTCCCCATCTTAATATATATTTTAAATACTCTTCTGATGTCCCTATAGATAAACCCATTTTTTTAAATTTAATTAACTTATTGATTGTTTTTTTAATCTCCTGTGGACTCATTAAATATTTTTCGGCATCTTCTCTACTATTAAAGTATGAATCATGCTGAGCGTCCAACGAGTGTATCATCACAAAATTAGCCATAAATCCTTTTTCTTTAGCTAAATCTAGAATATAATCAATGGATTTATAACTGTTCTTATTAATAACTGTTGTTGTCCAACATTTAATACCTTTTCCTTTTAAAGAGTCCATTGCATCCATACATACTCGATAACTACCTTTCCCTCTAGCATGATCATGAATATCTTCTTCGCCTTCCAAACTCAAAAAAACAATATCCACATCTCTTAATTCATTTATCTTCTCAGGTATTAAATATCCACTTGAAGAAATTCCTACATAAAGGCCTCTCTTTTTAGCACACCCTATCATTTCCGCTATATCATCTCTAAGCATAGGCTCTCCCCCGGAAAAATGAAGCCTTACTACCCCAGAATCAGCCATTTGACTTATTAAATCCAATGATTGACTCGGGCTTAATTCTTTTCCATTTGTTGACTGAATATGGCAATACTCACAAGACCAGGGACATTTATAAGTTGGAAGATAATAAGTTATTACCGGCCTATATTGCTTATTGCTATGGGCATTTAATGCCCCCGCAAAAACATTTGCCAATAATTTTATTTTATTCGTAATTTTCATTTGAAACACACTGTATCAACAAACTATTCAAACTTTTTAATCACTAATCTATATTTTAGGAAATGACTTCGAATGTTCTACATGATTATCCATATTTTTAAAATTTATCAGTTCTATATTTAATTGTTTAATCATATTGATTATCGTTATATCTA
>JAUVUO010000227.1 GCA_030601015.1 Candidatus Omnitrophota bacterium
GGGATTCCTTTCCATATTGCTGCGATGTAGTTTTTTTAGTTCATATCAAGAGTAAAATTATAATTTAGTTTTATTTATTCCTATGATATAATTCTTTACGGAATATATAAAAGATAAATATTGGTACTGTTGCTAAATTCCCTAAAGTAGTCATCCCGCGAAAACGGGAATCCGGAAAACTAATATAATCAAAGCAGCTGTGTCGTCCTGATGGCCTTCCGAACTTGCCGAAGGAGGGCAGGGACAAAAAACTATTTAAAAGGTGAGTCATAGATAAAAAATATTATTATGTTTACAGGAATTGTAAAAGAGGTAGGTAAAGTAGATAAAGTCACAGGGAATAATGCTTTCATAAAATTGGGCATTAAGTCTTTTGAGATTTTTAAGGATGCTGAAGTTTCAGATAGTATAGGAATTAATGGGGCATGTCTTACCTTAATAGAAATAAATAAGGATGTTATGTTTTTTGAAGCAATAGCTTCTACTCTAAAACATACAAATATAAAGCGGCTTAAAAAAGGCCACCTTGTTAATTTAGAACCAGCTTTAACAATGGACGGTAAATTTGGAGGCCATTTCGTTTTAGGGCATGTTGACGCTGAATTAAAGTTAAACAAAATTTTAAACAAAAAGGACTTTTGGGAATTAGAAGTTGATCTGCCTAACAAATTTAGAAAATATGTTTTAAATAACGGTTCAATAACAATCGATGGTTTATCTCTTACAATAAAGAAAGTTTTATCCAGGTCATTAACCGTTCATATAGTTCCTTATACTTATAAGAGCACTACGCTGAGTTATAAAAAAACAGGGGATTGGTTAAATATTGAGTTTGATTATCTTCTTAAACATAACGCGGAAATTAGAAAATAGGTAACAACTTTATATAGAATATTATTCGGGGCGTGGCACAGCTTGGCTAGTGCGCTGCGTTCGGGACGCAGAGGTCGACAGTTCAAATCTGTCCGCCCCGATTAAATTTACAGCCGTGCATTTTTACGAAGTAAAAATTCCACGGACTGTTAACCAGAGGGGCCATCGCAAAAAAAGTGAAAGATTTTTTGCGGTAAAAGGGAGGCCCCGGGTAGCCGTGCATTTTTTATTGTAAACTTTAAATTATTCGCTAAAATATTTTTAGAAGCAAATGAGTAGGCAGTTTATTTATAAGCAGCACTGCTATTTGTATGTAAGGAGTATGAATGAAGGTGTTTTTAGGTGTTGATTGGGGCGGAACATATATAAAAGCCGGGGCTGTTGATTCTGATGGGAAAATTTTAGAAAAGATAGTATATTCTTCAGATAAATTATGGGAAAAACAAAATTTTCTTAAAGAGATAGAGTCTTTAGTTAAAAAGTTAAAACCATTCAACATACAGGCTGTCGGCATAGGCGCTCCGGGAATAATAAATACAAAGAAAGGCTTCATCTATTATCTTCCCAATATTCCGGGGTGGAAAAATTATTTTCTTTCCGATAATCTTAAGAAAAAAATAAATTTGCCGGTATTTATTAATAATGATGCTAATGTTTTTGCTTTGGCAGAGAGCCTTTGCGGCGCGGCAGCCGGTAAATCACGCAGTATATTTTTAACTTTGGGTACAGGTTTGGGAGGTGCTGTAATCTTTGATGGTAAAATTTTAAATACCGAGGTAAGTGCTTTAGAACTGGGTCATGTTCCCGTTACCTTAAAAGGTAAAGTTTGCGGCTGCGGAGGCCGCGGGTGTATTGAAACTTTTGTAGGGAATAAGCATTTGGTTAAAAGATATAAACAGCTTTCTAAAAACATGCGGGAAAAAATAGAAGTCAGAGATATTTATATAAGGGCTATAAAGGGGGAAAAAGAAGCTTTGCTCGTATGGAAAGAATTTTCTTTTGCTTTAGGTATTTTTTTATCCGGAATGATAAATGTTTTTAATCCGGAAGTTATTGTTTTAGGCGGCGGAGTATCCGGGGCTTTTAAAATTTTTAAACCTTTTCTTTGGGAAGTCATAAAAAAACAATCTATGTGGCCGCAAATAAAAAAATTACAAATAAAAAAAGCAAAATTAAAAGATGCGGGCATAATAGGGGCGGGCCTTTTAGCTAGGGATAGCTTTTTAAGATAAAATAAGTAGATATTGTTAGTTAATATTGATTAAACGAAAAAATATTTAATGGGCCAAGGAAGAAAAAAAATTGTAAAGATTGGAATAAATTAAAAAAGAATTTAGATAAGTAAAATAAATATTTATAAAAACCCAATGAAAATCAAAAAATTAGTTATTGTTTTTTTGTTTTTAATAGTACATCTATCAGTTTTTTCTCAAACAAAAATGATTCCGGTTATTGTTGACGGTAATGAGATAAGCTATTTAAGGGAAGAAGGCCTAATAGTTGCGAAGGGTGATGTAAAAATGAATTATAAAGGGATTGAACTTTATTGTGATGAAGGAACATACAATACTAAAACAAATAAAGCAGCTATAAAAGGGAATGTGAAAATAGTCCAAGCCGGCAGCACCTTTTACGGCCAAGACGGTATCTATGACTTTAATACTAACAATGCCCAAGTTTTTGACATACGAGTGGAGCAATCCCCAATTTATGCGGAAGCTAAAAAAGGAAATAAGATTGGTAACGAAAAAAATGTTTTAGAACATGGATATGTTACAACTTGTAATTTAGAGAAACCTCATTATCGTATATGTGCTAAGAGAATAATTATTTATCCCGAGGATAGGGTTGTCGCTAAAAATGTAATATTAAAAGTAGGTGAAA
>JAUVUO010000028.1 GCA_030601015.1 Candidatus Omnitrophota bacterium
AGTAAAACGTAATATCCATCGTATTGTAGTCGATGCGGAAGAAGCTAAGATTAGTATTGATATAGAGAATGTTCCTTCAAAATCAAATCCTAAAACAAGCGCTTTAACAAGTCTTTCCACTAAATTTCTTCTTTTGAAGATTTTTTCTTCTTTTAAAGTAGGCGGATAGTTTTTAAACTAGTCCTCTAATTAGATTTATAGGTGACGGTAATAAAAACTAATATTTAGAGAAATTTGTTTTAAATTGGGCGGAATTGCGCTTTTTTTGAGTACAATCAGTTGTTTTTGGAGTTTGCGAAATGAATGACTTTATAATTGTAAAGGGCGCTAAAGAACATAATTTAAAAAATATAAACTTAAAGATTCCAAAAAATAATTTAGTTGTAATAACCGGCCTTTCAGGGTCAGGTAAATCATCGTTGGCTTTTGATACAATATATGCTGAAGGACAACGGAGGTATGTGGAGAGTTTATCCAGCTATGCCCGTCAGTTTTTAGAACAGCTTAAAAAACCGGATATAGAAAATATTGAAGGACTTTCCCCCGCGATAGCTATTGAACAGAGGACTGCGGGAGGATCTCCCCGTTCTATTGTCGCTACTCAAACAGAAGTTTATGATTATTTAAGACTCCTTTTTGCTAGAATTGGCAACCCTCATTGTTACAAATGTTCCCGGCCTATTACCCAGCAAACATCTCAAGAGATAATTGATAAAATATGCGCTTTTCCTAAGGAACATAAAATATTTATTCTTTCTCCGGTAGTTCGGGGTAAAAAAGGCAGTTATGAGTCTTTATTTGAAAAATTAATTAAAGAAGGATTTTCAAGAGTTAGGGTTGATGGGGTAACTTACGAATTGGGCGATGAAATAAGGATTGATAAATATAAATTGCATAATATTGAAATAGTTGTCGATAGGGTGAAAATATCTGAAAATTATAGAAAACGTATAGCTGACGCGGTTGAAACAGCAATAAAATATTCTAATGGATTTTGTTTAATTCATGATTACGATAAAAAAGAAGAGGTGTTTTTTAATACGCAAAGGACTTGTATACATTGCGGAATATCTTTAGGCGATATGGAACCCAGGATGTTTTCTTTTAACTCTCCTTATGGAGCTTGTAATCTTTGTAATGGTTTAGGTATACGCTTAGAGTTTGATATTGATTTGATAGTCAGAGATAAGACAAAGTCTTTACGAGAGGGGGCTATTGAGGTTTGGAGACGCGGGGGAAAAGGGTATATTATGTATTATAGGGCATTGCTTCGAGAAATGTCGGAAACAATGGGTATTTCTATGGATACGCCTTTTAATCGTTTAGGTAAAAAGGTTTGTGGAAAAATTTTATACGGAGATGATGATACCTTTGTATGGGGTAAGCCGTTTGAAGGAGTAATTCCAAATTTGAAAAGGATGTTTAATAGTACAGAGAGTGAATATAGAAAAACAGAAATTTCTAAATATATGTCTAGACTGCCTTGCCCTGAATGTTTGGGCAGGAGGTTAAAAAAAGAATCATTAACCGTTTATGTAGGGGGTAAATCTATATGGGATGTTATAAGTATGAGTATAGAGGATTGTTTTAATTTTTTTTCTAAATTAAAATTGACGGTTTATGAGACAAAAATAGCTAATTATATAATAAAAGAAATAAATAAACGTCTTTCTTTTTGTATTGATGTAGGTCTTTCATACTTGTCATTAGATAGATTAAGTTCAACTTTATCGGGCGGTGAAGCTCAAAGGATTAGGTTAGCTACTCAGGCAGGTTCTTCACTTTCGGGAGTAATATATATTTTAGATGAACCCACTATAGGATTGCATTCGAGGGATGATGACAGATTGATAAACACATTAAAGAAATTAAGAAATTTAGGAAATACGGTTATAGTGGTAGAACATGACGAACAGATGATGAATTCCAGTGATTGGGTTATAGAACTTGGCCCCGGAGCAGGAACTAAAGGCGGGCATATTGTATATTCAGGTAAAAAAAATAATTTTTTAAAAGGAAACACTTTAACAGCTAAATATTTAAAGGGTAAAAAATTCATAGATATCCCCTTAGAAAGAAGAGCTTATGAAAATAACCCTTTTTTGTTAATAGAGGGGGCCGGTGAACATAATTTGAAAAATATAAATGTTAAAATACCATTAGAAGTTTTTGTATGTGTTACAGGAGTTTCCGGATCAGGTAAATCTACGTTAGTTCAGGACATATTGTATAAATTTTTAGCTAAAAAACTTTATGATTCAAGAGACAAACCGGGAAAGTATAAGAGGATACGCGGTTTAAATAATATAGATAAAGTGATAATTGTTGATCAAACTCCTATAGGCAGAACGCCTAGGTCTAATCCCGCGACTTATACAGGAGTGTTAACTTATATAAGAGAATTATTTAGCGGGCTTCCTGAATCAAGAATTCGGGGGTATAGCACTTCGCGTTTTAGTTTTAATGTTTCGGGCGGAAGATGTGAGGCTTGCAGAGGAGAAGGTATAAAAAAGATAGAGATGCATTTTCTTCCTGATATTCACGTTCCTTGTGAAATCTGTGAAGGTAAAAGATTTAATAAGCAAACATTGGATATTAAGTTTAAAGGTAATAATATATCGGAAATTTTAGAGATGAATGTTGATGAATCATATGAGTTATTTGAGAATTTTCCGAGAATAAAAAGAATTTTGGAAACCTTGAAAGATGTGGGGTTAGGTTATATTTCTTTGGGACAATTTGCTACTACTCTTTCAGGAGGAGAGGCTCAAAGAATTAAACTCGCGGCACAATTACGAAAGAAGGCCACAGGTAAAACTATTTATATACTAGATGAACCGACCACGGGCCTGCATTTCGAGGATGTAAAAAAACTTCTTTCAGTTTTGCAGCGTTTAGCGGATAAAAAGAATACGATTTTAGTAATTGAACACAATTTAGATGTAATAAAATGCGCGGATTATATTATAGATTTAGGTCCTGAAGGCGGTGATAATGGAGGTTCTCTCGTGGCGGTTGGTTCTCCTGAATCAGTTGCTGAAATTCAGGGTTCATATACAGGAAAATTTTTGAAAAAAAAATTAAATGTTAAATAAATAATAGGAAAGGTTTCAATAATTTTGGATGTTAAAAAATGTAAAAAATAATTGTTTTATTTTTAACAATTACAAAATATATAATTAATATGATGATTTTTAAAATATTTTCAATAAACAGCAAAGTAATTATAGCTTTTTGTGTATTAATAACAGTTTTTTGTGCTAAGAGTTTTTGTGTTGAGAGTGAAGATGAAAAATTTGGAGTCGCTGTAAACGCGTTTTCTGATGGTTTCTATGATGCGTCATTCGCGCTTTTAGAAAGATTTATCGAGCATTTTCCAAATAGTAAATTAATAGGAAAAGCTAAATTTTATATCTCGAAATGTTATTATAAAAAAGGACAATATTCTGAATCCTTAAAGCTTCTTAAGATTTTAGAGAGTGAGATTAAAGATGAATATTTATTAATGGAAATTTATTATTGGATTAGTGTAATCTCTTTCAAAGGGAGTGACTTTAATCAATCATTATTCTATTCAGAAAAAATAATTAATGAATATCCGGATTCGAAATTAGAATGGGAAGCCAGTTATATGATAGCAATGGTTAAATTACAGTTAAAGGAGAATGCTGAAGCTGAACATATTTTCAAAAGAATAGTAAAAAATAAACAAAAAAAAGATTTAGTAAATAAATGTTATGATCAGCTATTAAATCTATATGCTAAAAATAAAAATCACACTAAAACCATTGTTTTGGGAGAAAAAGTCCTTAAAGAATCATCAGGGAAAATAATTCCAAAAATATATTATTATTTAGGGAGTGGTTATTACGGTTTGAAAAAATGGGAAAAGTCTAAGGAAAATTATAAATATGCCCTGGTAGACAATTATGACCGGAATCTAAGCGATCTTATTTATAAAGGATTGGGATTTACTTATCTTGTAAAAGGTGAGACTCTTAAGGCCAAAATAACTATAGATAAGATAAGAAGTAAAGAATTGCATGGTTTTTGTCGGGGTGTTTTTTATTTAAAGACAAAAGATTATACGGCCGCGTTAGCAGCATTTAATCTTTTTTTGAAAGATTATTCCGAGAGTGAAGTTTTGGCTAATGTTTATTTAAATAGAGCTGATACCTTTTATGCAATGGGCAGAATAAATGACGCGATTTATGAGTATAGATATGTTTTGGATAATTTTATATCAAGTAAATATAGCGAAATAATAAATAAATCTTATTATGGCTTAGCTTGGGGTTATTTAAAGAATGGAAGGTTTCAAGACGCGATTAAAGAATTTCAGAAAATTTTAAAATATTCAGATGACCCGGTTGTTCATATTAGTTCTTCAATACAGATAGCTGATGCTTATCAGGAGGTAGAAAACTATGATGAAGCTTTAGTTTTATATGAACAAATTCTAAAAATAAATCCTAATACAATATATACGGATTATATTCAATTTAAAATAGGAATGTGTTTTTTGAAAAATAATGAATTGGATAAATCATTTATTGTTTTTAATAATTTTAAAAATAATTTTTCCGAATCGAAACTTATACCGCAGGCGCAATATTATTTAGCCGTAGGATATTTTTCGAAAGAAGACTATATACAAACAAAAAATTTATTGGAGGATTTTATTGAAAGGTTCCCCAAAGATGATTTCATAGTAAAAGTTTATTATTTGTATGGTAGGTGTTTTTTTAATCAAAAAGACTATGAACAAGCTTTAATAATTTTTAATAAAATAGCCGGCACATATAATGATAAAGAGATAGAGAGTTCTATTTATTTAGACATGGGGAATGCCTATTTAAATTTATCAAAATTTGATGAAGCAAAAAAAATATGGCAGGATTTTTTATATAAGCATCCGAATTCAAAGCATTCAGATTTGATAGCCTTTCATTTAGGGGGATTATTTGAGAAAGAAGAGAATTATGACGCGGCGGCTGAATATTATAAAATTATACTTGATAGATATAAAGATTCCCATTTATATCAGGAAACAATTTTTTCTTTAGGCCATTTATATTGGAGAACAGGTGATTTGGGTAAGGCAAAGGAATATTTTATGGAAATAGTTAATGAATCAACGCCTTTGGCGTTAAAGGCAAAATTAAATTTAGCTGGAATTTATGTTCAGGAAGGTGCTTTTGAGAAAGGACTTGAATTTTATAATGCCCTTATAACGGAGAGCTCTTCAATATCTATATTAGCTATGACAAGTAAGGCTCAGGTTTATAAAGAAATGAAAGATTATGGGAAAGCGATAAATATCTATCAAGATATTATTAATTTTGGAGCCGCGAAATTGGAGGTATTGTTTAATTTAGCATTATGTTTAGAAAAAAGTGGTAATAATGAACAAGCCATCGAAGCTTATTTCGATGTTATTTATATGTATCCGTATGATAACAATATGCCCAATGAAATAGAAAATAGAAAGTATATAGTTAAGTCGTATTTCCGAATAGCAAAAATTTATAAAAAAATGAACAATATTGATTCAGCGATAAAAGTTTACAAAAAATTAATTGATTTAAATGTCGAAGAAGCTAAAATAGCAAAAATAAGATTAAAAGAGTTGGGAGATTAGTATTTAAGGGTTAAATTGAAAGTTTGTAAGGTAGTGCCAAAAATTTTGTAAAAAATTAGATAAAAAGATTAAAGAATCTACCACAGAGCACACAGAGGGCACAGAGTAAAGATTAATGAAAAGTTATCATAGAGGAGCTCAGCTTCTAACTTATATGAAATTAGCCAAGATAAAAAACGATTTACTTATTAACTTTAATGTAAAATTGTTGAAAAATGGAATAGAACGATTTGAGCTTTAGTCTTTCTCTGTGTTCTCTGTGGTGAATATTTTATTTGTTTATATTTTAAGGAGAGGGCCCCCTTAAAAATACAAAGGGTTATATAAAAATACGGAAGATATTTTTGACAGATTTTTTTAACATTAGGAGACAATTATGTGGATAAAAGGATTTATAGTTGAAACAGGATGGTTGATTCTACCGATAATATTATTTTCTATTTTTTCTTTAGCGATAATTTTTGAGAGAATACTTTTTTATCCGAAAATAACATTCAATGCTTCTTCAGTGTTGACGAGAGTTTTTGTGGCTATACGTAAAAAACGAATAGCGGAAGCAATTGATATTTGTGAAAGAACTCCTTTTCATAGTACAAATATATTAAAGGCAGGATTAGTTCATTATTCTGAGTCTAAAGAAGTTATACGGGAATCTATGGAGAACGCTTCTTTATATGAAATACCAAAATTAGAAAAAAACTTAAATTTTTTAAGTACAATAGCTCAGGTTTCGCCTCTTATTGGACTTTTAGGAACAGTAATAGGTATGATAGAATGTTTTGAAGTTGTAAAGGTAGGAGCCGCGGCGGTTGGAACACTAAATCCATCGGATTTAGCAGGAGGTATTTCTAAAGCTTTAAATAGTACAGCCGCCGGATTATGTGTTGCTATACCCACTTATTTGGCGTATAACTATTTTGTCCATAGAGTGAATACTTGTGTTTTGGAAATGGAAAGAGGTTCTACCGAGTTGTTAGAAATTTTATCGGAAAGGAGTTATGTAGGTGAAGTTTAAAAGAAGAGTTAATTTAGAGGCAGGGCTCAAACAAATAGATATGGCACCTTTGATCGATTGTGTATTTTTGCTTTTAATTTTTTTTCTACTTACTTCAAGTTTTATAGTAACCTCAGGGATTAATGTTAAACTCCCGAAAGCTTTGACTTCGGAATTGATAGATTCACAATCCTTAATCCTTGTAATTTCTAGTGAAGATATAATCTATTTAGATGAGAAACCCAAAACTTTGAAAGAGATAGAAGAATTGGTTAAAAAAAATGGGCATAATTCTATTTTTATAAAATCAGATCGAGATGCTAGTTTAGGTGTAGTTATAAAAATTTGGGATTTATGTAAAAAATTTGGTATAGCGCAAATAGGCATTGCTACTTCACATGAAGATTAGAAAATATAAATTTTATTTATCCTGAAAAATTGTTTTCAATTCTCGGTCCTTTTCTAAACGGGAAATTGTTCTGGACAAAGTTCGAGGGGGTAGTAAAATATTTAGTGTAAATGCTTTATTTATAGAATTGCCAATAAGTTTATAGGGTGTAATTTTTTGTGTTATAGACTATAAAAATAAAGAGGTGTAGAGCGTGGGAAAAAGGGAACAAAATTATATAAAACAAAACGGTAATTTATTTTGTTAAATATATTGGTTCACTTATTGTTTAATTTTGGAATTGGTTTTTAAACGAAAGTAATAATAAAGAGAAATGATTACAGAAATAGGAATTATAGCGGGTGAAATTTGGCATTATTTAGATAAATATAATAAAGTTTTGTTAGATGATTTAGTCGTAGGGATTAAAAGGCCCAAGGATTTAGTTCTTATGAGTTTAGGGTGGTTATCTAGAGAGGGGCATGTATTGATAGATAATGGTAATTCAAACTATATTATTTGGTTAAGAGAATTAAAGAATTATTTATGAAAAAAGGGGTTGTTCTTGTCTTAGTGATGGGAATAACAATTATTATATCTGGTTTAGTTATAATAATTTTGTTGTTTATAACTCAAGGTGCACGTATAGGTGAACATAAAATAAGAAGAACTCGAGCTTATTATGCGGCTCAAGCAGGTATTGTTAGCGGAATGGAGCAGTTAAGGAAAGGTGAAGCTGTTACGGATATAGTTATAGGAGCAGGGATAACAGGGTATGCGGGTGGATACAATGTTACTGTTACTTATGCGAATGATGGATCCGGCCCGGGTGGAACAGATCCGCTTACAGCGGATGTTAGTTTTTGAATAATGACTGCTATTTTTTTTAAAAAAATTCTTTCCCTTTCTTAGTAATTTTTATGAAATATTACATTAAGTTTATTCAGCCATTTGAGGATTGGCTGAGTTTTTAGTTTTTTTGTTAATTTATATCTTTAGACTTTGCGGTATCTTGAAATATAATGGTACTGTTGCAAAATACCTTACAGAAGACATTTCCGAGAACAAGACTGTGTCACAATTGTTTTATTCGTCATTCTCTTGAAGGCGGAAATCCAGAAAATAAATAAAATCATAGCCTCTGGATTGTCCGGGTGTTTTTGATTAAGAGGCTGTGTCATAATATCATCGCATTTTTTGAAAAGTAAAAATTTTATTCTTGAAGCGGTCATGGAAAGCGTTGAAAGTATAAAAAATTAAGAATAGTCTTGTATATACGGGCCGGTAGTTCAGTTGGGAGAATGCCTCGTTCGCAACGAGGAGGTCGGCGGTTCGATTCCGCCTCGGTCCATTTCTACATTAATTTTAAATCATATTAGAGATAAATATTAATTTGTAGACTTTTTATTGAGGGATTTTTGTCTTTAAAAAAAGATTAATAATATGTCTATTCCAAGAATTTACATTAAACCGGAAGATATTGATACCTGTATTACTATAAGAGATATTAATACTGTTCATAAAACTAAAAATGTTTTACGGTTAAAGAGAAATAATAAGATATCCATTTTTGACGGTAAAGGAAAGGAATATTTATATAATGTTGAAACTATAGCGAAAGATGCTATTAATGTAAAGAAAGAAAAGATAATCATGGAATATCCTATGCCTAAATATAGGATAACATTGGGATTTCCTTTAGTAAAAGAAGAAAAGATTAGTATTATTTTACAGAAATCTACTGAAATAGGTGTCCATGAGTTTATTCCTTTTATTTGTGAAAGAAGCTTAAAAGAGGAACCCTCGTCTAAAAAAAAGCATAGATGGGATAGAATAATATGTGAAGCAGCCAGGCAATCCCAAAGATTATGGGTTCCTCAAATAAAGGAATTAGTAACTTTTAATGATATGGTTAAATTTGAGCATGATTTGAAATTAGCAGCATCTATAAAAGGAAAAGCAGCAGAGCGTTTTATTTCAGAAGATAGTTATGACATACTAATTGTAGTAGGCCCTGAGGGAGATTTTTCCTGTTCTGAATATAAAATCCTAGAAGAAAATAATTTTAAGTTTATTAAATTGAGTGCTAATGTTTTGAGAGTAGAAACGGCTTGCATATTCTCTACAGGGTTAGTGAAATATTTTACTAAAATATGAAAGCCGGTTTTTAAAATACATTCTAATTTATGAAAATAAAAGTTTTTACTCTCGGCTGCAAGGTGAATCAATACGAAACTCAAGGGTTGGAAGAGAAATTTTTATCTTTAGGCTGTGAAATAACAAAAAAAAAAGCTGATATATACATAATCAATACTTGTACAGTTACTCGACGTGCGGATAGTAAATCGCGGGATGCCGTTCTTCGGGCTAAAAAAGAAAATCCGCGGGCAAAACTTGTTGTGTGCGGATGCCTTGTTCAGGAAAATCCTAATTTTGGTGAAAAATTAGGAGTAGATTATATAATTCCTCAAGACAAAAAACATATTCTTCCTGAAATTGTATTAGGCTTATCTTCCGGCATAAATAATGTGGCCGGTTATAAATATATTTGGAATTTAAAAATAAAAGAGTTTCGTAATCACAGAGCTTTCATTAAAGTTCAGGACGGTTGCAATAATTTTTGTTCATTTTGTAAAATACCCTATGTAAGAGGAGGTTCTCATAGCCGGGGAATCGATGATGTTCTGAAAGAGGTTAAGAGAGTATCCTTATTACATAAAGAAATAATACTTTGCGGAACAAATTTGAGTTTGTATGGCAAAGACATAGATCCTTCATTAACCTTAGCCGATTTAGTCGATAAGGTTTTAGCAATACCATCTTTAGGAAGATTGAGGTTGAGTTCTTTGGAACCCTATTTTGTTAGTGAAAAACTTATTTCATTTTTAAATAATAGACAATTTTGTTCTCATTTCCATTTCCCTTTTCAATATGGAGATGATGAGATACTAAAGGCTATGAATAAAAAAGAGAGAGTTGCCTTATATGATAATCTAGTTTTGCAGTCAAGGGATACAGACCCCGATATTGCTATTAGTTGTGATGTTATGGTGGGATTTCCGGGAGAAGAGGATAAGCATTTTCGAAATATGGTAGAATTTTTAAATAGAGTTAAACCTATGCGCATGCATATTTTTACTTTTTCTCCCAGAGAAAAAACACGTTTTCATAATATGAAGATTATTAATCAAAAGGAAATCCGAGAAAGATATTATGTCTTAAGAGATTTAGCCGATAAATTTTCATTGGAATATAAAAATAAATTTTTGGGCAAAAGACTTTTTATGGTATCGGAAGAAAAAAGGAAAGGGTATGTTTGCGGATATACCGGCAATTATATAAAAGTTTATGTGAAAGAGAAGATACCTTTAGGGGAAATAATTCCTGTAAAAATATATAATATAGAAGAAGACAAAGCTTTCGCTTCTCCAATAAAAGATTAGTAATCGGAACAATATATTTGGCGAATACATTGAAAATCCCTACGATTTATAATATTATCGGATCGTTTAAATCAAAAACGTCGGTTGAATATTTTTCTGGAATAATCGTTCATCTTCGCTGTCTCTTGCATGAAATTCCTCTAAATGGAATTTGCCGTGTTTTCTGTTATTAAACTCAGATTTTGCATTAGGCGTAGATGAAGAGTGATAAGATTTTGGAGAAGAAGAAGTTATAAAAAATGCAAAAACTCAACGGGGGGGCAACTTGTCAATGTGACCCTATTATTCCTTTTAGAAAACAACAACCTTTGATAATCCGGCAAAACATTTCTTAATATAACAACTCTCTTTCTATTATAATTCAATAATATACGAACTTCGTATTTTTTGCTATTATAAAGTAAT
>JAUVUO010000230.1 GCA_030601015.1 Candidatus Omnitrophota bacterium
ACCCAAAAAAGAACAAACACATTTTTTACGGAAACAGAGTATCTTCCTCAACTGGAATATAATTTTTACCGTAAAAATATAGGGTCAAGTAAATTTTATTTTGAGTCTTTAGACAAAATTAGCAATTTAAGTTATGAGGTTAGCCGTTCAAACATTGAACATAATAGTTTTAGGGTGCATTCTCATAATACTTTAACTTATATCGATAAAATAAGATGGTTGAATATTACGCCGTATGTGGGATATTATGCTAATTTTTATAATGAAAACGCGTTTGGAGACAATAATGTTTGGAGATTAGCTCCTGAAGCAGGATTGACACTAAGCACAAAATTATATAAAAGTTTTGATTTGAATACGAATATTTTTGGTGACAGGATAGAACATATAAGGCATGTGTTGACTCCCGAATTAAGTTATGCTTATATTCATGATTCAACTGTTTCTAATGGAAATATTACACCTGTTCAATTTGATGCGGTAGATTCCTTAGTGAGAAAAGATACACTTACTTTTTATTTAAGAAATAAATTGCAAGGTAAAAGCAAAAATAGAAAATGGGACTTTATTTATTTCAGTCCGTCAGTAGAATATAGTTTAAAGAATGAAGGTAGCGGGAGTTACTTTGAGAATATCAAAGCTGATTTAGAAATTTATCCAAAAGAAGGGGTTTCGTTTAACGCGGACGCTACCTATACAATTAATAAATACAGCTCAAATAGAAGAAGAATTAGTACAGCTAATTTTGATGTTTTTTTTAAGGGAGCACTTAAGGAGGTAGAGAACAGCGATGTTGGTGATTATTCTATATCTCTTGGACATAGGTATAATAGGGTAAGCAGTACAGAAGGCACATTGAGTTTGGAATATCAATTGACTCCTAAAATAAAGTTTAATAATTATATGCTTTATGAATATAACACTGAAGATTTAGAAAAACAACAATACTCAATAAGAGCAGATTTGCATTGCTGGTGGATGGACTTAGGTGTTGATTTTGATAGGCATGAACGCGGCGGAAAAGACTATACAGTTTGGATAATGTTTAGATTAAAAGCATTTGATGACGTTAGTTTAGGATTTGATCACGGATACAAGGGGGGCAAAAAACGTTATTAGATAATTAAGGAAAAGTAAAAAAACTCGGATATTCATTTCAAATTGCGGCCTGCCGAATTTTATGTGAGAAAAATAAAATAAAAAAGTATAGTAAGAGTATATAAAGGAGGGGCAATGGTATTATCAAAAAAGACTAAAAAGAAAAAAAATATTAAAAAATATAATGTTTGTGTAGTAGGCGCCGGCCATGTGGGATTGGTAGCTGCTGCTTGTTTCGCTGAGTTAGGGCATGAAGTTGTTTGTGTAGATAATGATAAAAATAAAATTAATTTTTTAAAGAAAAGCAAATTACCTTTCTATGAACCGGAACTGGAACCTTTAGTTAAAAAAGGGGTTAAAAAGGGTAATTTGAATTTTTCAGCATCTTTAGATATCGGCATAAAAAAGTCTGAAGTTATTTTTATCGCAGTCGGAACACCTCCTCAGGATGACGGGTCAGCAGATCTAACTTCTATTGAAAATGTTGCCAGAGCAGTGGCGAAGAATTTAAATTCTTATAAATTAATTGTTGAGAAATCTACAGTACCGGTTCAGACCGGCAAAAAAGTTAAAGAGACTATACAGCGCTATAGGAAAAATGATGTTGAGTTTGATGTAGCTTCGAACCCCGAATTTTTAAGAGAAGGAAAAGCCATCTATGATTTCTTTTATCCTGATAGAATAGTTTTAGGTGTAGAATCTAAAAAGGCAGAAAAAATATTTAAAGAAATATATTCCTCGATTAAAGCCCCGTTAGTTGTTACAGACATATACACCGCGGAACTGATAAAACACGCTTCAAACTCTTTTTTAGCGGCAAAAATTTCTTTCATTAACGGAGTTTCCCGGGTCTGTGAGCTTGCCGGAGCAGATGTAGAAAAAGTTAGTCTGGCTATGGGTTTGGATAAAAGAATAGGTAAAGAATTTTTGAATGCCGGCCTTGGTTATGGAGGATTTTGTTTTCCTAAAGATGTAGAAGCATTTATGTATATATCAAAAAAATTAGGTTATGATTTTGGGTTACTTAAGGAAATTAAAAAAATTAATGATTGCCAGCGCGTTCATTTTGTCGAAAAGATAAAAGAACATCTTTGGGTTTTGAAAAATAAAAAAATTGCAGTGTTAGGGCTTTCTTTTAAACCGGATACAGATGACATGAGATTCGCACCTTCAGAAGATATTATTAATAATTTTTTAAAACAAGGCGCAGAAATGTTTGTTTATGACCCTCAGGCAATGAACGAAGCAAAAAAAATATTTTCTTCATCAAATAAAATAAAATTTTTCAAAGACGCTTACTCAGCTGTTAAGAACTGTGATTGTGTTTGTTTTTTAACCGAATGGGATGAATTGAAAAAAATTGATTTCAAGAAAATAAAAAAGTTAGTTAATTATCCTTTTATCGCCGATGGCAGAAATATGTTTGACCCGGCGCAAGTTAAAAAATACGGATTTGAATATATAAGTATTGGGAGATAGGAGAGATACGGTTGGCGGGGTATATTAGCTCGTAGCTCTTGAGTGCTTAGTACTTAGGAGAAAGGAAAGAAGAAAGAGAAGAAGGTTAACGAGTTAATGGGTTTGCGGGTTGAAATAGCTAATAGCT
>JAUVUO010000015.1 GCA_030601015.1 Candidatus Omnitrophota bacterium
CCGGAATTCTTATTTCTTTTTTTACAAATTGGGTTCTGGCTTCTTTGCCGATAACTGTCTGAAAATTTCTCACTATCATATGATAAGGATGCGGGCCGACTACAGAACCTAGTAGGTAATAACTATCCCTGACATTTGTTACCCAATCTCTAAAAGCTTCGTTACAAGCATCTTTTAATGTTTTAGCCCCTGTTAAAACCGGTATAACATTCGCGCCCAAAATTTTCATTCTAAAGACATTCATGATTTGCCTTTTTACATCTTCTTCACCCATATAAATATCACATTTTAACCCCATAAGGCTTGAAACAGTAGCAACGGCTACTCCATGTTGGCCCGCACCTGTTTCTGCTATTATTCTCTTTTTACCCATAAACTTTGCTAAAAACACTTGGCCTAAAGCATTATTAATTTTATGAGCTCCGGTATGAAGAAGGTCTTCTCTTTTTAAATAAATTTTAAGCCCTAACAATTTACTTAAATTCTCAGCATAATAAAGCAGAGTGGGACGTCCGGCGTATTCTTTAAGATAAAAATTTACTTCCTTTATAAAATTTTTATCCTTCTTTGCTTTAGTATAAGATTTCTCTAACTCCTCCAAACAAGAAGAAAGGGTCTCAGGTATAAACTTCCCTCCAAATTCTCCAAAATATCCTTTATCATTAGGTATTTTCATAATCTCTTTTTTTATATTCTTAATTTGCTTTTTTTATAAATAAATCCACTAAATTTTTATCTTTTCTACCTACAAGCTGTTCAACTCCGCTGGCTATGTCAAAAGCATAAGGTTTTAATTTTTTCACTTTATCTATATTATTCACATTAAGCCCGCCGGAAATAATCACTCGTTTCCCGGATTTAATAACCTCTGAAACATCATCTAAAAATGTATCTGATAATTTTTTAATCCCTTTAATTTTTTGCTCATATTTTATGTCAAACATATACGCGTCTATATGGTACAAAGAAATTTTGTTCATAATAGGCTTATCTTCCGGGAAAAATACTTTTATAATTTTAAATTTTTTTTTAAAAAAATTGCAGTATGCCGGAGATTCTTTACCATGGAATTGCAATACATCAAGATTTAATGTTGAAGCAATATCTAACACTTTATCTTTTTCTTCATCTAAAAAAACTCCAACTTTAATCATAAAAGGATCTAATTTATTAATTATTCTAGCAGCTTCTTGTTTCTTTATATATCGCGGACTTTTTTTAGAAAATATAAAGCCTACAGCATCCGCGCCTTTTTCTGAACACAAAAGCGCGTCTTCTAAATTAGTTATTCCGCAAATTTTTATTTTTATCATAATTTAATTAACCCAAATAATGCGGTTAGCAGTATTTACCCGGAGGGCCGACTCCAAAATTTCCACGGGAAAATTTGAAAAAGCCGAGGTTACCTTAGAAAAATACGAAGGTACTATTTTGTACATCGCAGTTTTCACATAACTGTTTCGTTTGTTATTCATTGCGTATATAAGTTTTTTCAAATACATTTTTCGGGTTAATCTATAAAAAGTATAAATACTACTCCTTTTCCATTTTTATTTTCAACCCCATAAACATTAACTGTCTATATTTAATTCCCTTAATTTTCCTTCAATATCTTCAGCTGTCATAAAAGTACTACCTACAAGAACAGCATCAATACCCAGGCCCTTTAAAAGCAATACTTCCTTAAAAGAGCTAATCCCGCTTTCGCTAACTCTAACCACACCTTCAGGAATAAAAGGAACCAGATTTTTAGAACGCTCTAAATTAATTTGAAAAGTATGTAGGTTGCGGTTATTAATTCCTATAATATCTACTCCAAATTTGAGAACTTTTTTTAATTCTTTCTCAGTATGAACTTCAACCAGAACATCCATACCTAATTCCCGACTCAAGTTGTATAAATATTTTAATTTTTTTTCATCTAAAATACCCATAATAAGAAGAATAGCATCCGCGCCAACAGCTCTTGACTCTAAAACCTGAACTTCATCGAGCACAAAATCTTTCCGAAGAACCGGTAAATTTATTGTCTTTTTAATTTCTTCGATATAATTTATCTTTCCTAAAAAAAAATCTTCTTCCGTAATCACAGATATCGCGTTTACCTTCATTCTTTCAAATTGTTTAGCCAACTCTATAGGATTAAAATCTTTTCGCAATATTCCGGCGGAAGGAGAAGCCTGCTTTATCTCCGCGATCAAAGACATTTTACCTTCTCTTTTTATAGCTTTTTTAAATGATATGGGCACAGGGGCCTTTTTGATTAAAGATAAAAATCCTTCACGATTTTTCTTCAAAACCTCAATTCTTTTCTTTTTTGTCTCTATAATAAGTGAAAGTGTTTTATGCATTTTTATCTAAAAATTTTTTAAATTCTGTGAATTTATCCTTAGCCTTCCCATTATCGATTAATTTGGCCGCTAACTTAACACCTTTTTTAAAATCTTCTACTTTGCCCAGGAGATAAAAACACGCCGCCGCGTTAGCTAGAACAATATCCCTCGTAGGCCCGGATTTACCTTTTAAAATATTTTTTATAACTCTAGCCGACTCATTTTTATTTTTAACAATTATTTCTTCCACTTTAATCGTTTTCAACCCAAAACTTGAAGGGCTCAGTGAAAAATTAGTTATTTTTTTATTGTTTATAAAAGATACCTCTGTCCGGCCGGTCAAACTTATTTCATCTTTTAAATCTTTACCGAAAACAACAAAGGCTCTTTTTACTCCCAACTTTTTTAGGACCCTGGCTAAAACCGGAACTAAATCCTTACTATATACCCCTAAAAGCTGATAATTAGCAAACGCCGGATTACAAAGCGGGCCTAAAATATTAAATATTGTCCTTATCCCGATTTCCCTTCTTATCTGACCCACTTCTTTTAAAGCCGGATGATATAACGGCGCATATAAAAACCCTATGCCTATTTTTTTAATTGCTTCTTCCATTACTGAACCGGGTACTGAAATATTTATACCCATAGCTTCCAAAACATCCGCGCTTCCGCAGCTTGAAGACATCGCCCTATTTCCATGTTTAGCAACCTTTACTCCCAAGGAACTCACTACAAAACCCACTGCCGTTGATATGTTAAATTTATTCAATCCTGAACCACCTGTGCCGCAGGTATCCATAATTTGCTGATTTTTATCTTCCAGGCATAAAAAGGCCTCACCTTTAACATTTAGTTTATTAGCTCTTTCTCTTATAACTGTTGCCGCGGCAAAAATTTCATCTTCAACTTCTCCTTTCATTTTTAATGAAGTCAAAAATGCCGCGATTTGTGAAAAAGCAGCTTGATGATCAAATATTTCTTCAAATACCTGTTTTGACTCTTTAAAATTAAGATTTTTTTTGTTAGTTAATTTATATATTGCTTCTCTTATCATGTCATGTCATCTCCACCTGTTACATTTGTAAATTAATATATCCACATTAAACATTTTAGTTTAAATTAAAAAATACCGTTTACAATTTTAAAAAATTATTTAGGATTTTCTTCCCTTCTACCGTCAAAATAGATTCCGGGTGAAATTGAACTCCATATAAAGGAAAACCCTTCATTTTAACTCCCATTATTATACCATCTTTAGTCCAAGCAGTGATAATCAAATTTTTTGTTAACCTATCTTTATCTATAATCAAAGAATGATACCTCGTAGCCGCAAAAGGATTTTTAATACCCGCAAAGATATCTTTAGCATTATGATGAATAAATGAAGTTTTCCCATGCATAATGTTAGGTGCTTTTATAATAAAACTTTTAAAAGCAGCCCCAATACATTGATGGCCTAAACAAACTCCTAAAATCGGTATTTTTCTGTAAAATTCTTTTATAACTTCACTGCTAATACCCGCGTTTTTCGGCCTGCCCGGCCCGGGTGAAATAACTATTCTTTTAAATTTTAATTTTTTAATCTCATCTAAAGTAATTTTATCATTTCTATATACTACAGTCTTTGCTCCTAACTCTTGCAAGTATTGAACCAAATTGTAGGTAAAAGAATCGTAATTATCTATTACTAGGACATTCATAATCATTAATATTTTACAGCGCGCCTACTTGCCCCGCAGCGAAGCGGCCAAGGTATCTGCCTGGAAAAAAATTGTTTATTGCTTTTGTCTTTTTATCTTTGCTCCTACGTTTTTTAGTTTATTCTCTATTCTCTCATAACCTCTATCAATATGATAGACTCTTAAAATTTCAGTTTTACCTTCAGCGGCCAGGCCGGCTATTACCAAAGCAGCTGATGCCCTCAAATCCGATGCCATTATTTCAGCACCATGAAGCATATTTTTTCCTTCAATTATAGCATAAGAACCGCTTCTTTGAATAGAAGCTCCCATTCGATTAAGTTCCGCTACATGCATAAATCTATCCGGATACACTTTCTCCGCGATTAAAGAAACCCCTTCCACCAAACAAAGGCAAGCCATAAACTGAGCTTGGAGATCTGTAGGAAACCCTGGATAAGCCAAAGTAGTTATATTTGCCGGTTTAAGTTTTCCTTTAGGATTTATAAAAATCGATTGTTCCTTATCAATATCAACAGACACACCCATATCTCGAACAACTTCTATAACAGAGATTAAATCCATAGGACTTGATCCTTCAATTTTCAAAGGAGACCTTGCGGCTATACTGGCTGCTATAAAAGTTCCGGTCTCGATTCTATCCGGTATAATTTCAAATTCACATCCTTTAAGTTTTTTTACACCTTTTATTTTAAGCAAACTAGTTCCTTCGCCTGTAATATCCGCTCCCATTTTTTTCAAAAACATACTTAAACATTTTATTTCCGGTTCACAAGCCGCGTGTTCTATAATAGTTTCATCTTTAGATAAAACCGCAGCCATCATTACATTAGCAGTTGCAAGAACAGAAGACCCAAAAGCTCCCCCCAAATAGATATGAGCCCCTTTCAACCCATTTGTTTTTGCCTGGCAATACCCTTTGTCTATATTAATTTCCGAACCCAGAGCTTTTAATCCTTTTATATGCAAATCTACCGGCCTAGCTCCAATAACACATCCGCCGGGAAGAGCTACTCTGGCTTTTTTACGTTTTGCCAAAAGCGGCCCTAAACAGCAAAACGATGCCCGCATAGTACGAACCAATTTATAAGGAGCAACAAAACTTTTGTTACTTTTCGTTTTTATAATTAAAGTATTATTCTCAAAATTTATTTCTTTACCTAAACACTCTAATATTTTTATCATGGTCCGTATATCCATAAGGTTGGGAACATTACGAATAATACATTCATCATCTGTAAGTATCGTTGCCGCAATAACCGGTAAAGCAGCATTTTTTGATCCGCTAATAGTTATTATTCCCGATAACTTTGATTTATGAACTATGAATTTATCCATATTTTCTACCCCATTTTCAAAAGTCTGTCAAAAATTCATTACCAAACAGATACCAACCACAGAAGCTTTATCTTCATACTTATTAACCAACAGATCACGGCCTGCCCCTCCGATTTTTCAATTTTTCTGATTCTAACTTATTTATCTTTCCGTCTTAAAACAATTCCTCTAAAATGTCCGGAATAATCTTTTATCCACTCTAAAATTTCATAAAATTTTGTATTCCTGATTATCTTTTCTATCCAATCTTTATGTTTATAACCAATTTCTAAAATAAGAAAACCGTTATCTTTCAAATATAAATAAGCCTGATTTAAAATCTTATTTATGAAAAGCAACCCTTCTTTCCCGGCATAGAGAGCCGTCGCGGGTTCATATTTCAAAGATTCGTTAATAAACCCTGTTTCAACATACGGAGGATTAGAAACTATCAAATCAAAACTTTTGTATTTGAATCCTTTTAATAAATCGCTATTAATTAAATGAATATCGGTATTATGAAAATTTTTGTTTGATTGAGCCACTTCAATAGCCTTTATACTTATATCTGAAGAAAAAATAACAGACCCATCCTTTAATGTTTTTTTTATACTTATAGCAATATTTCCGCATCCGCAGCACAAATCCAAAATAAAATTTAAACAATTATTCTTTATTATTTCTATGCTCTTTTCAACAATTAATTCTGTTTCTTTTCGCGGAATCAAAACATTATCGTTAACTTTAAATTGCCAACCAAAAAAATCCTCTTTACCAAGAATATAAGCCAAAGGGACACCTTTGACATAAGCCTGTTTAATTTTTTCAAGTCTTATCAATTTTTCGGAGTCTATATTGGTTTTTTGTTCTAATAATAAATATTTGGAAGAGAAAATATTTTCAAGAAGATACCTTAAATCCGTATCACTAAAAATAATTCTATTGGTTTTAAACCAGTCCTTTAGCTTCATAAATTTTTTTTCTCTCTTCTTTAATTAAAGATTTAACTATTTCTTCAAGATCACCTTCTAAAATTGCTTCAAGTTTATACAATGTTAAATTTATTCTATGGTCAGTGACTCTTCTTTCAGGAAAATTATAAGTCCTAATCTTTTCACTGCGGTCTCCGGTTCCCACCTGAACACGTCTCTTGTCAATCTGTTTAGCATATTCTTCTCTTTGAATTTTTTCCATTATTCTGGCTTTAATTACTCGAAACGCTTTTCCACGATTTTTAATCTGCGACCGCTCATCCTGACAACAAACTACTGTTCCCGTAGGAAGATGGGTCATTCTTACCGCGGAGTCAGTAACATTTACATGCTGTCCTCCGGCTCCTGAAGAACGATAAGTATCTATTTTTAAATCATCAGGATTAATTTTCAACTCAACTTCTTTGGGTTCTATCAATACCGCGACTGTTACCGTAGATGTATGAACCCTTCCTCCGGACTCCGTAACAGGAACACGCTGAACACGATGAACACCACTTTCAAATTTAAGATGACTTCCCGCGCCCCTGCCTTTCACAGAAAAAATTATTTCTTTGTATCCCCCGATCTCTGTATCATTTGAACTCAAAACTTCAATTTTCCAATTCTTTATTTCCCCAAATTTGGAATACATTTTAAATAAAGTAGCTGCAAAAAGAGCTGATTCTTCACCTCCGGCAGCCGCTCTTATTTCAATAATAATATCCCTATCATCCTCATCTTTTTCAAAAATTTTGTCTTCAATCTTCTCATCAATATCTTTAATCTTAATTTCTAACAAAGACAATTCTTCCCGGGCTAAATCATGAATCTCCCGATCTTCATTAGTATCAGATAACATTACTGAAAGATTTTCCTTCTCCTTCAAATAACTATCTTTTTTATTACATAGATTAATAATCTTTTCAAGGTAAGAAAATCGCTTAGTTATCTCAGCATACTTATCTCTATCTTTAATAATATCCTCTTGAGATAACTGATTAGATATGCTTTCGTACTCTTTCTTCAATCTTTCAGAATTAATCATTTTTAAGGTAGGAATTTTTAATCTTATCCGTTAATTCAGCTTAACCGTCCAAATTAATTTTATACCAATTACTAATTTATCAAAATTAACCCTTTTTCCCATATTTCTTCAAAAACTTATCAACCCTGCCTTCCGAATCAACAAACCTCTGTTTACCGGTAAAAAATGGGTGGCATTTAGAACAAATTTCCACATTAATTGTTTTTTTAGTTGACCGAGTGTGTATCACATTTCCACAAGCACACATCATTGTTGATTCTTCATAACTTGGATGCCCTTTCTTTTTCATCTTAAACCTCCTAAATAATCCGTATTACACAAAATATTGACCCCGTTGAGCATTTGTAAACTATATAAAAATTTAAAGCTTAACGGGGTACTTGCCTACTAATATTTTTTTACCCATTAATTGCGTCACCTTTACAATAAAAGCAGCCGCAATTTCCCTTAACTGTCCGGATACCTTTACCAACCGCATATTATACCACTATTTATTAAGAGTTAGCAAGAATTCAACGTTATTTTTAGATTTAGCTAATCTATTAATAAGGAGCTCTATCGCCTCAATAGAATTCAATTCATTCAAACCTTTTCTTAACATCCATATTCTTTTAAGTTCATCCGGATGGATTAGGAGTTCTTCTCTTCTGGTGTTTGAACGTTTTATGTCAATAGCAGGATATATTCTTCTTTGAAAAATACTCCTATCAAGGGTAATCTCCATATTTCCCGTACCTTTAAATTCCTCAAAGATTACATCATCCATTCTTGACCCGGTGTCGACTAAAGCTGTCGCGAGTATTGTTAAAGTGCCTCCTTCTTCTAAAGCCCTAGCCGCGCCGAAAAATCTCTTTGGTTTATGTAAAGCATTTGAATCTATACCTCCGGAAAGAATTCTTCCTGAATGCGGTTCAACAATATTATAGGCTCTTGCCAAACGGGTTATACTATCCAATAATATAATTACATCCTTCTTATGTTCGACTAACCTTTTGGCTTTCTCCAGAACCATCTCTGCTACCTGAACATGCCTTTGTGACGGTTCATCAAAAGTTGAACTTATTACTTCGCCTTTTACAGTGTTTTTCATTTCTGTTACTTCTTCAGGCCTTTCATCAATAAGCAAAACAATTAGAAACACATCCGGATAATTCTTCGTTATAGCATTAGCTGCTTTTTGAAGAAGAACTGTCTTTCCGCTATAAGGTGGAGCCACAATCAAACCTCTCTGGCCTCTTCCAATAGGGCAAAAAAGATCCAATATCCTGGTAGAATATTCTTTCGGCTCATCCTCCATAATAAATCTTTCTTTAGGATAGATAGGCGTTAAATTATCAAACAAAACCCTGCTTCTTGACTGTTCAGGATGTTCTAAATTAACGGCTTCTACTTTGAGAAGAGCAAAATATTTCTCATTATCCTTAGGCGGCCTTATTTGCCCGCTGACAGTATCTCCTGTTCTAAGAGCAAACTTCCTTATTTGTGAAGGGGAAACATAGATATCATCAGGGGACGGTAAATAATTATAATTGGTTGATCTCAAAAAACCAAAACCTTCCGGTATAACTTCTAAAACCCCGTCTCCAAATATTAATCCTTTTTTCTCTGCTTGAGCCTGCAAAACCTTAAAAATAAGATCTTGCTTCTTTAATCCGCTAACCCCGTTAACCTTCAGGTCTTTACAGATTTTATTCAATTCAGACATTTTCATCTCTTTTAAAGTTCTAATATCAACAGTATCATCCACTACAACCTCCTTATTCACTAACCTAGTGTTATTTTGTACCACAATAAATCTACCTCCTTTTCTAATCTTTCAAAATCAAAACTATTATCGATTATAAAACTAACTTTTTCCCTTTTCTCATCAACAGGTAAGTATAAAGATAACCGATCTAACGCCTGTTCTTTTGAGAAATTATATTTATTCATTATTCGCTGAATAAGCTCTTTCTGTTTAACAGCAACCAAGATTATACCTTCAAAATGTTCCATTAGGCCTTTTTCAAAAAGAAGAGGAACTTCAGCGATACAAATTCTTTTTACATTTTTTATACTCTCTCTCCATTTCACCATTAATTCTATTACAAAAGGGTGAACTGTATCCTCTAAAACTTTAAGCTTACTCAAATCATTAAAAACAATATCCCCTAATTTTTTACGGTTAATTTCACCAGCTTCTAAAGCTTCGGGAAATAATTGACTAACATTTTTATAAACTATTCCTTGTTTGTCGTTATAACACTCATGAACTTTCTCATCAATATCAAATACTATAGCCCCTTTATTTTTTAATAAAGCCAATATGGTGCTCTTACCGGTAGCTAAATTGCCTGTTAACGCGTACACTGCCATTCGATATCCTTTGCAACTGTTATTTTTTGCAGCAGTCCTCACTTAATACTCTCAAAAACTTTCTATATGCTTTATTTATATACTCATCAGAAGCTCTTCCCCACGAAAAATCGTAATTTATTACCCTGTTAACTACCCTATTCCAATGATTTTTATCGGCAAACAACTTGTTCGCTCTATCTAAAGCTGATATTAAATCCTGAACATTATAATTTTTAAATACAATTCCACCCCCACCCTTAGAAATATCTTCAACAGAATCAACAAGTCCTCCGGCATGATGGGTCAAAGGGATAGTTCCATATTTATAACTAATCATTTGAGAAAGTCCGCACGGCTCAAACTTTGAAGGTATTAGAAACACATCTGAAGCCGCGTATATTTTATGAGCCAAAGGTTCATCAATCCCTATTGTTAAATTAAAACTATTTTTAAATTCTTTTTCTTTTTCTTTTAAAACCTCCTTATACCCGCATTCACCTTCACCCAAAATAATAAGTTGATATTTATCTAAAATATAATTTAAAGCTTTTATAATAAGTTTTAACCCTTTTTGTTCAACCAGCCGGCTAACCATTCCTATTAACATTACATCTTTATTCACTGAAAATCCTAATTTTTCTTGAAGTTTTAGTTTATTGGCTGCTTTATTTTTAACAATATTTTTTGCTGAATATTTTTTATATATATGGGCGTCGGTTTCAGGATTCCAAACATCATAATCAATACCATTTAAAATACCGAGAAGCTTATCCTTTTTAATCCGCAAGACACCATCTAATCCGCAGCCATACTTTTTTATCTGTATTTTTTCAGCATAAGTGGGGCTAACTGTATTAACTATATCAGAAAAAATTATACCGCCTTTCAAAATATTAATTTTCCCATAAAATTCTAACCAATTAACATCAAAATAATTCCAGGGAAGGCCTAATAACAAAAATTTTTCCTTATCAAATATTCCTTGATAATTAAGGTTATGTATAGTTAAAATCGATCTTGTATTTTTAAAAAACCTATCATCATTATAAATAGTTTTAAGATAAACACTGACTAGAGAGGTTTGCCAATCATTACAATGAATAATATCCGGAGAAAAATTAATTTTTTTGAGTATATTAAGTATCTGCTTGCTAAAAAAATTAAACCGCTCTAAATTATCGGGGTAATCACCATCTTTAGTTACATAAAGATTATCTCTAAAAAAATAGTAATCATCTTTAATAAAAACAAAGTCTATTCCTTCGGCCTCACTGATTCCATAACCATTATACATCTTCTGAGGCTTTATATTCTTGTAAAGAGGCATTAGAACTTTAATTTTGAACCCTTTTTTTGCCAATGCTTTTGGTAACGCGCCTGCAACATCAGCGAGCCCTCCGGTTTTAGCAAAAGGGAAGATTTCGGATGCGCAAAAGGCTATTTTATTTTTTTGTTCCGGCCTTTTATTGTTTGTTATTAAATTTTTGTTTTTAGGACTCTTCATCAGTAAACATTTCTCCCCAATTTATACCATATTTAATGTTAACCTTTATGGGGATATCTAATTTTAAGCTATTCTCCATATTATTTTTAACAATTTTTTTTACTTCTTCTAATTCTTCTTTCGGAACATCAAAAATAAGTTCGTCATGAATTTGTATTATCAATTTAGTCTTCAATCGTTTATTTTTAATCTCTTCATCAATTTTAACCATAGCTATCTTAATAAGATCAGCGCAGGAACCTTGAATCGGAGCATTTATCGCCTGCCTTAAAGCCATTTCTTTTAAATGAATATTTAAATTATTTATATTTCCAAATCTTCTTGGACGGCCTAAAATTGTTTTGACAACACCCTCATTCTCCGCCAATATTTTAATCTTATCAAGATATTCTTTTACCCCGGGATACCGTTTAAAATAATCATTTATAAAATCCTGACATTCTAAAGGGCTGATTTTCAATTCTTTAGAAAGGCCGTAAGAACTCATTCCATAGATTATTCCAAAATTCACTCTTTTAGCTATTCCCCTCTGAGAATCGGTTACTTCTTCTTCATTTATACCGAAAAGAAGTCCCGCGGTAAAACTATGTATATCTAAATTTTGCCTAAAAGCTTCTAAAAGAATAGAGTCACCGGATAAATCAGCAAGTATCCTTAATTCTATTTGTGAATAATCTCCCGCGAGAAGATATCCATTTTCAAAAGATGGTAAAAAAGATTTCCTTAACCAGCCTGAAAACTCACTTTTGACAGGAATGCTCTGTAGATTAGGCGCGGAACTGGAAAGCCTCCCGGTTTGAGTTGACGTTTGATTAAATTGAGCATGCAAAAATCCTTTATTTTTTTTAACTTCTTCTATAAGAGGCAGGATATATGTTGATTCTAATTTTGATAAACTTCTGTATTCTAAAATATACTTGGCAATAATATGTTCGGAAGACAATTTCTCTAAAACTTCTTCTCCGGTTGAATATCCTGTTTTAGTCTTTTTAACAGGGGTTAACCCTAATTCTTCAAAAAGAATAACACTCATTTGTTTCGGCGAATTTAAATTAAACTCTTTGCCTACTATATCAAAAATTTTTTTCTTAACTCTTTGAGATTTATCATTTACGGCCTTAACCAAACTATTTAACACCCTCTCGTCAACTTTTACTCCATCTATCTGCATTTTACTAAGGATAGAAATAAGCGGCATTTCAACTTCATAAAAAAGCTGCTCTAAATTTTGTTCCTTTATTTTTACCGACAATACTTGATATAATTGATATATAAAATAAGTACTAAACTTAGCCGGTATTTCCAAAATTATTTCTCCCAAATAGTAAGAATCCAATGAAGAGAGACTGTAATCCGGAAATGATGAGTCTAATAGATACCCCGCAATTTTTACATCAAACAATAAACCTCGTATCTTTATACCCTGCAAACAAAAAAATTGGCCTTTAAAATTGTAAGAAATCTTTTTTATCTTGGGATCTTCTAATATATACTTTAAATCCAAAATATCATCTTTATAGACCCGATTGTTTTGCGCGTCAAAAATAAAAACATCTTTATCTTCAACAAAAATAATCAACGGTTCCTTACTTAACCTTTGTAAAGATTTTTTATC
>JAUVUO010000181.1 GCA_030601015.1 Candidatus Omnitrophota bacterium
ACACATATAATATCTCTACCGGTAAACATTAAAGGTTTGACAAGTTTCCAAAGATTAGTTCTACCAACACCTCTTATAACTCCAAAACTTTTTATACAAACAGGCTGAAAATTGAAACATCTCATAATTCTACTAATACTTATTTTATCATAGGGATGAATATGTGTATGATCCTGCCAAAAAATTTTATATTGTTTCCTCCAATCCGGTGTAACCAATATAAAAACACCGTTCCTCTTTAATATGCGATAAACCTCGTTTAAAAAATTTGCAGCATTATGTAAATGCTCTATTAAATGAAACGATAAAATTACATCAAAAAAATCATCCTCGAAAGAAAACATGTCTTTTTCCATATCAATTGAGGCAAATTTAATTTCATTTCTCTCAAATAAATCTTTATTAAAAACATCTATGTCCGAAGCCCACAAATTTAACCACCCATTTTTCTTTAACGGAAACAAACAATGCCCTTGTGCCACACCAATATCTAATATTTTAGATTGCTTTTCAGAAAAAAATTTATTCCCTAAATAGGGCAAACATATTTGATGAAAACTACTTATTTGCTTTTGATTATATCCTGATTTTGCCATTTCTTTTAAATAATTTTTTTTCATTATTAATCAATTTCCCCTATTATAATAATTTACAAGATGCCTTACAGACATCATCCACTGTTATCATTTTTAAACAGGTAAGATGCCTACATCTTTCCATAAAACAAGTGTGACATTCTGGTTCTTTTCTTGTAACTATATTCTTTTTTCCATAGGGATACCACTTTCCTTTCAATTGCCATGCTGAGTATATCCCCACTGCCGGTATCCCGGCTGCTACTGCCATATGAATGGCTCCTGTATCATTACTAATTAAAAGGCGGCAGTTTTTTAACAGTTCTATAGTTTGCAAAAGACTCAACTTACCAGCAACATTCACTACATTATCTTTAACCATTTCCTCTAACTTCCCAGCTATTTCTTTATCATTGTTGCCGCCAGTGATTATTAACTTAGCATTAAAATTTTTAACAACCCACTTTCCAACTTCTGCAAATCTTTCTTGAGCCCAAAGATTGGTTTGTCTTTTTGCCCCGGGATTGATGGCAATAATTTTATCATTCTTTGTTTTGCTTAAAAACCAGTTTACTATTTCCTTATCTTCTTTAGAAATAGGTAAAGGAAAAGAAATTATAGGAGTAACAATTCCATGCTTTCTTAAAATATCAAGTAATCTTTCTACTTCATTATTAAAAAAAATATATTTTGATTGCAGTCTTTTAAATATCTTGATAGTGTCTATTTGAAATCCAAAAGCACATTTACAGCCAATAATTTCAGCAATCAACATATTCCTAACTAAAGTTCCACTTTTAACTAAATTCTGAGGTAATTCTATAAATAAATCAAATTTTTCTCTTCTTAGTTTTTTTATTAAATCAAATATCTTTTTTAAATTACTAATATCTTCTTTATAATATACTATTAAATTATCTAAATATCCTGCCCCATGCAAAAGTTCTTTAGCCCCGACCATTCCTTGTTTTCCTGGAGAAGAAAGCAAGGTAATAGAAGCATCTGGATAGTTATTTCTAATAGCTACCATTGATGGAATAGCACAAATTGTATCTCCAATATTACCGGTCCGAAAAATAAGAATCTTTTTAATGTTTTTAGGAATTTTAAATCCAAATAAAAGAAACCTGCATATTTCTAAAAAAAAATTCAACAATTTATACAAAAAAATTACTACCCCAACAACGAACCGTTCACAAAAAATTTTCATTTAAAATTCCATTCATATTAATTCCCTATTCAAAAATATCCTTCTTATAAACACATCAATAACCAGAATACTTTATACAATGTTATTTCTTTTTAATTCCCCGCATTAAAGTAATCGAATTTATTAAAACAAGTATTATCAATATTTAAAAAACCAAAGATTTTAAATTATAATTTAAATATTACTCAAAATTATTTATAATCAATTAGTGCAATTCACCAATCAAGAAATTCAAGTTTTACACATTCACTAATAGAATTAAAATCTTTGTCATCATGAAAAAGTTCTAATTTATTTTCAATCGCAATAGCAGCAATTATAGTATCTATTGTTTTTCTAATTGTCTTGCCTTTTCTTCGACAAGTACGATATATATTTGCTGCATGTATATATGTTTGAATACCCTTTGCCTCAAATATGGGAAACTCCAAAAGATACTTTTTAACCTGTGTAAATAATCTCTCATTTCCAATTCCCTGAAGAATTTCAGTAACAATTAGTTCTGTCGAGCATATTTCCATTTCTTCTTCAAGTAAGTTCTTCAATATTTTAGCCTGTATGGACTCTGACTTATTAAAAAACTTTATCCAGACAGATGTATCGACTAATATCAAACTCTCTTCCTCCTCATTTTATCTAAATTGCCTTTCCAACATTTAGAACCCATCATTTTTAAAATTCCTTTTCTTCTTTTTCTGATAATTAACTCTTCTAAGGCATAATTAATCAATTCTTTTTTTGTCTTTAAATGAGTAATTTTTAAACCGGCTTTAACCAGTTTATCATTTAATTCAATATTTGTTCTGGACATATACTCCTCCTTTTTTTATATACATACACCAATTATATACTTTTTAGGTGTATCAATCAAGGATAAAATACTTCTTTTCCTATTCAAATAAAGAAAGCACCTCTTTTTGTAATTTACTAATATATTTTACTTTTTAATTAGCCTACGGCAAGATTATAGAAATTAAGTTTTGGTCTCGGATTGAAAGGAGTAAACCTAATTTAGCATTACTTTTTTAGGTATGCAGACCCATTTTAGTAAAACAACGGTCTTTTGCCTCAATCATTTTACTTTCAAATCCTTTAATTCCTCCATTCTATCTCTTAATTCGCCGATGGCAGAATTGTAGGGGTCAAGTTTTAATGCCTGATTAAAAAGGCAGGTTGCTTGAGCATAATCACCCGAACTTCCCACTAACCAGGCGTAACTTGCCCAATACCTGCCAATAGAAGGAGCCAACTTTATTGCCTGAACAATTTCTACTCGAGCTTGTCCGATTAAAAGTTGACGCTCTCTTAAAGATTTGGTCTGGTTGGCTGATTCTTTTTGACAAGTTAATCCTAATTGATAATGATACATGGCATTTTTAGAATCGATATATACCGCTTTTTCTAAATTTTTAAGCTTATTATATCCAATATTTGCTTTACGCAAGTATTTATCAGCACTATATATCTTCCCCACCGAAAAGAGAAATAAAAAAGAACCTATTACAAACAAAAAACCCATCAGAGATGCACGAAAAGATTTAATAGATATAACTATAGGAGGGGTTCTATCTTTAATCAAATTAGACGTCACTACAACTAAAGCCAGTATTATTATAAAAAGTAAGGCATTAGCAAATATATGTAGATTAAAATCAATAAAACTGTGTAATAACATCGTTACTATTGAAGTAAGCCCGGCAATAAGCAACCCGGATAATGAATAGTTGACTTTATTTTTTTTAGCAAAGACTAAACTTTTTATTGTTTGTTTAAAAAATAAAATAAAAAAACTTAGACCTATTACAAAACCAATTATTCCTGTCCCTGTAAATAGCTGTAAATAATC
>JAUVUO010000013.1 GCA_030601015.1 Candidatus Omnitrophota bacterium
CTCTATATTTTTTCTTACCCCGCAAACACCCACCTTAGACGGAAAAATTTTACATTGATGAGAACAAAGATTACATCGAACAATTTTATCCTCTAATTTATCATACAATATGGCTTCTTTTAACATACTCTCCCCTCCCGTAAACCTAAAAAGCGCACAACAACTTTATATATCCCAATTTTACCCTATTGGTTAATGTTTATTTTTGGTATTTTATCTGGTACAGTCTCGGGCACAGCACGCTGTGCCCCTACAGGTTTATTATATTGACCAAATACACTTTTTCTTCTTCACTTCGTTGTTTCTCTACATCGTTACGTCGCTACTTCTTTTTTTCTCCCAACCCGTCAACTAATCAACCCGCGAACCCGCAACACCTTATCATTACTCATTTCATTTCAATATATCTCGCCAACAAAAACAAATAATCAGATAACCTATTAAGATAAATCAAAATATTTTGATTACTTAAAAGTTTTTTTCTCTTAAAGCTTACAATTCTTCTTTCAAATTTCCTAGCTATAGTCCTTGCAACATGCAGAAAACTTGAAACCGAATCTTTCCCAGGCAAACAAAAACCCTTATTAGCCAACATTATTGAGGCTTCCAACATTTTTATCTCTTCATCTAACTTATTTACCTTTAATTCATCTATTCTTTTTTCTATTTTATTAAATAGTTTCCGGCCGGTAGAAATCTCTGCCCCAATTAAAAACAAATCTTTCTGAATTATTTCAAGAATACCTCTGTTTTTTTTATCCTTAAGCATACTCTTTGATACACCAAGATACGATATCAATTCATCCAGACAACCGCAAGCTTCAATTACAATATCATCCTTATAAACCCTAGCCCCGCGATACAAAGAAGTTCGTCCTTTATCTCCTTTTTTAGTAACTATACCCATAGACTCTCCATGGTATAATCTTCAAGTATAATTTTAGAAAATTATACCTGATTACACCGATCAAAAATCAAATTACACAGATTAATACACAATTCTCTTAATTTAACACCTTTCATTGCCAAAATCAGCCAATGAACCAACTTTCTATCTTAATACTCTCAAATTAAAAACCAATATATCAAAAGAGAACAACTCATTACATTTAATCCTGGATCTTACATCCTGTTACGGACATATAAGACTCAAAGCTTCCTGGCGTGTCTTTTGATTAGTTCGAAACACCCCTCTTACTACAGAAGTTATTGTCGTTGTCCCAGCTTTTTTAACACCCCTCATAGACATACAAAGATGCTCGGCCTCAATCACTACCATTACTCCTTTAGGTTTTAATTTTTTCATTATTATATTAGCGATTTCGGTGCTTAAACGTTCTTGAACCTGCAATCTCCGAGATAAAACTTCAACAACTCTAGCTATTTTGCTCAATCCGGTTATCTTTTCATCAGGTATATAAGCCACAGACGCTTTACCCATAAAAGGAATTAAATGATGTTCGCACAATGAATATAAAGGTATATTCTTTAATAGAATTATTTCATCGTGTTTCTGTTCTAAAATAACCTTAAGTTCATCACTAGCATCTTTAAACTGCCCGCTAAGTATCTCTCCATACATCTCAGCTACTCTCTTAGGGGTAGCCGCTATATCTTTTTTACTTAAATCAACACCAATGCCTTCTAAAACCAATTTAATACCTTTTTCAATTTTTTTCTTATCCACAAAAAATCCCTCCTCCTAAATTAGTTCGCTCCGCTCTTTAATTTAACTTTATGAAAACCCACGGTTTTCAGACTTTCCCTCAATAATCTTAGGCGAAGAATTTCTGCCCTCTTCGCGGCTTCGTGATAAATCTCCCCTTTTTTTCTATACTCTTTAAAATATATATTATTAGGCATTCTAATATTTATTATTCATGTCTCGGGCCGAGGCAAGCCTTGCCTACCGGCAGGCAGGGGCGGCCCTACATTTTCCACAAAATATTCATTTCCCAATACAAAAATTACTAAATATACCCTCTAAAATCTCTTCGGAAAAAACTTCACCGCTTATCTTACCCAAATCATCTAAACACTCTTTTAAAGAAAAACTTATAAAATCAACCGTATAACACTCTTTTATATATTTTCTGGTTTCCTCAATTTTAAAAAGCACATCATTTAAAATCTGTCTCTGATAATGATTCATAAAAATAATATCATCACTTGATACACCGCTTTTATGAACAATCTTATAGACCGCGTCTTCAAACTTTTTTAATCCCTCATTTTTTAAAGCGCTCATCTTTACTATAGGCCCTTTAACATCTTTTATTTTTCCTAAATCAATACGGTTAGATAAATCAATTTTATTTATTACTAAAATTACATCCTTATCCTTAGCTCTTTCTAAAAGAAAAAAATCATCCTTACTCATAACTCTCGACCCGTCAAAGACTAAAATAACTAAATCCGCCTCATTGAAAATATCAGATGTCTTCTCAATAGCCTTTCTTGTAACCAAATCTTTAGGTTCCAATATGCCCGCCGTATCATAAATCCTTAAAGGCACACCTTTTATATTTATAGTTTCTTCAATAACATCTCTTGTTGTCCCGGCAACCCTGCTTACAATAACTCTTTCTTCTTTTAGAATACGATTAAAAAGTGTGGATTTTCCGGCATTAGTTTTGCCGCAAATCACACATTTAAGCCCTTCTTTAAGAATTTTAGCCTCGTTACTGCCCTCAACAATCTTGGATACTTCAACTGATAACCTTTTCATCTTATTACTAAATTTTGAATAAGAAAACTCAATATCATCTTCAGGAAAAATGATAACAGCTTCAGTTTGAATTAATAATTCTTTTAATTTTTCTTTTATCCTTTTTATTTTAAGAGAAGCCCCCCCCCTCAATTGAAAAGAAGCAGCTAATAAAGCTTTTTCGGATTTTGCCTCCACAATACCTGAAATGCTCTCAACTTGTAAAAGGTCAATCCTGCCTTTAATTAAAGCTCTATAAGTAAACTCTCCCGGCAAAGCAAGCCTGGCCCCTTCATTTAAAACAACTTCCAAAATTTTATTTACAGATAATATCCCTCCGTGAGAAGAAACTTCAACCACATCTTCGGTAGTATAAGAATTCGGCGCCCGCATAACACTCACTAAAACCTCATCAATAAGAATATCTTTACCTTTTCTACTCTTATTGTTCACACTCTGCCTAATCCAGCCATAATGAAGAGTAAAGGTTTTAACCTTCTTAATATCCTTCTTTCTCTTAGGAATAAACACCTTAGAGAGTATAGCCATCGCTTTATTCCCTGAAATTTTAATTACCCCTAAAGCAGATTTAGACGGAAAAGTAGCAATCGCAGCTATAGTATCCTTTAAAATATAATCTTTTAACTTGAATTCCTTCATATCCCTATTTCATTTTCTTTTATATTATGAAAACATATTCTAATATGGCCTATGCCAGTGTCAAGATATTATAGCAGATATGCTTATTTTGTGGAAAATTTTCAGAATATCGGGATTTTATATATTGGATCATTTCTTTTCGTTTTCTTCATTGTCTCTTCTCTTGGTATTACCTTTGGCATGTGGGTAGGATATGATGGCACATTCAAAAGATGTGCCACGACAGCTGAGTCACTTTCCTACTTTGGAATAGATAGAGCATTCATTATTTTTGGCATAATTGCCGCATTGTGGGTTATTTTAAATGGTGTACTGTTCTCGCTAGAAAATCGCCTTTTTATATCCGTAATCTTTTAAAGATAATAGGCTGTTACGTCTTGCATGCCATGCTAAAGTTCCGGGGGAGCTCAAATAATTTTTTTCTTACTTTCTCATTTTTAAAAAAATGCTATAATTATCTCTACAAATAACCTTGTATTTAATATTTAAAATAGACATATATACTCTTGAATAAAAAAATAATAACTTTAAAATCTATTAATTATACTTTATTAGGAATAAATATTTTATTTTTAATATTCTTGGTCTGCATAATTGCACCTGTCAGTAACTGGCATTTCCAAAAAAATATCTTTAGTTCCGACCTTTTTAAAGAAAGCCCCTATCAAACAGGAATCAAGATTTTTGTTTATAGCCCTTTTATTTTAAATCTATTTGTAATACTCTTATTAGCAAAGGAAAAAATTAAAAAGAAAAAGATTACTCTTGTAGTAAACATTCTAATATTTTTATTTATATTATTCTTTTTGTTCCCCTTATTTTTTTCTTGGTGTGAATATATGGCTCCTTTTATATCTATAAACGGCTTATAAAATTAAGCTCAACAATGAGACTATAAAAAAAATTTTAATTACCCAATTCAAATAATATTCAAATCTTAAGGATCAAAATAATTTTGTGGTCGACAAAAAACTTAAAACCAGTTAAAATATGTTTAAAATAATAAATAAATTTTTGATACTAATAATTTTAATCATTTAAAAAATAAGGAATCTAAAATGAAAACTTCAAATCCCGCCCTAAATTCAAAAACATTTACAAATATTAAGAAAACAGCTGATTCCTCTCAAACAATGACAATTGAAGGGACTGTTAATAAAACCTTATTGATGTTAATTCTTTTATTGATGCCTGCTATTTGGACATGGAAAATGTTTTTCACCAATGGGCCTCAATCAATTATACCTTTTATTTATGGAGGGGGTATTTGCGGATTTATTGTTGCCTTGGTTACTATTTTTAAAAAACAATGGTCACCAATAACCGCACCGCTTTATGCTCTTTTTGAAGGGTTATTTCTTGGCGGGTTATCTGCTATGTTTGAAGCCAAATTTCAAGGAATTGCAATCCAAGCTGTAGCTCTAACCTTTGGAATATTATTTTGCCTTTTAATAGCTTATAAATCACGACTAATTAAAGTTACTGAAAACTTTAAACTTGGGATATTAGCCGCAACAGGAGGTATTGGATTAGTATATCTCTTAACTTTTGTCCTAGGTTTTTTGGGAGTACAGATGCCGTACATTCATGAAAACGGAATAATCGGAATAGGATTCAGCCTTTTCGTTGTCGTAATCGCATCTCTTAATTTAATTCTTGATTTTGATTTCATTGAAAAAGGAGCTTCATACGGAGCACCTAAATTCATGGAGTGGTATGGCGCCTTCGGGCTTATAGTAACCCTTGTTTGGTTATACTTGGAAATCCTAAGGCTTCTTTCAAAACTCAATAGCCGAAGATAATATTTGGCTGACTATACAGATAAAAAATAAAAATGATCTCCTAATCATATTAAAATTGCTAATTTTTAACCCTAATCCGTGAATACAGATCAAACAACTTTTAACCGTTAGGATAAAATTAATATTAACAAGTAACAAATCCGGTAAAGATAAATTTAATATAATTAATTTGTAATGGATCGCTCTCATTCTCATTCATCCACAACAGCTAAGAATCCAGGTTATAATATACAAATACCAAATCAATATAAAAATAAAAAAACTTACACCTAATATGCGCCCTAAAATTGTATACTCAACTGAATATGGAAAAATGTGTCCTAAGTGTGCTAAACCTATCTCTAAATGTATATGTTTACAAATTAAGAAAGGGTTTAAAGATGATGGGATAGTAAGAGTTCGTACTGAAACCAAAGGCCGTAAAGGAAAAGGAGTAACATTAATAACCGGCATCCCTTTAGAACAAGATAAACTCCTTAAATTCGCGAAAAAGATTAAACAAAAGCTTGGCACAGGCGGAACCGTAAAATCAGGAGTAATTGAAATCCAAGGGGAGCATCAAGAAAGACTAGTTGGAGAACTTAAAAAACAAGGATTTACAGTAAAAGTTTCCGGGGGCTAACCTAACTTACTTTTTCTTACCTCCTTAAACGCATCGCTAACCAAAAAAACTGAACCGCTAATAACAATAATAGAATCTTTTTTATATATTTTTTTGGCTTCAATTAATGCTTCTTTTATATCTCTAGTAATAATTACATTTTTTAACCGGCACCTTTTATATATTTCTATAGGGTCAACTGCCCGGGAATTATTAAATTTAGTCAAAATAATATTAGAATAATCTATTTTGTTTAACATATTTTCAGCATCTTTATTCTTTGAGCAAGCAAATATTAATATAATTTTCTTAGATGGAAAATATAATTCCAAATTTTTCTTTAAGGATTTAAAAGATGATTCGTTATGAGCTATATCCACGACAATTCTGGGGTTATTCTTTATAATTTCGAATCTGCCGGGAATAGTGAATTCACTTACCCCTATTTTTAATGCTGACTTAGATGAAATTATTTTTTTTTGTTCTATGAGAAATACCGCAGCCAAAGCACATGCCGCATTTTCTGCCTGATATTCTCCCTTCACCCTTAATCTCAAATTATTTACCCTAAAGTTAAAAAATTTAAAATCAAAAAATGTTATATTTCTCTTAACTCTCAAATTCAAAATATTACCTTCTTTTTTGATTTCAAAAATTTTTGCCTTCTCTGCACGGCATTTACGTTTTATAACTTTTAATACTGCCGGCCTTTGAGAAGAACAAACCAAAGGTATACCTTTCTTAATTATACCTGCCTTTTCATAAGCAATATTTTCTAATTTAGAGCCTAACTCCTTCATGTGGTCATAACCGATATGAGTAATTATACTAACTAGAGGAGATACAACGTTTGTCGAATCGAGCCGTCCTCCCAGCCCTGTTTCTAAAACAACATAATCTGCGTCTTTGTATATAAAATATCTAAAGGCCATAGCCGTGAAAATTTCAAAAAAAGTAGGCTTATTTTCTTTATTGCCTGATATGAGTTTATCTAATTTATCTTTAAATTCTCCTAAAATATTGATAAATTCTTTCTTTTTAATCAAGCTGTTCTTTATTTCATGGCCTTCTCTACAAATAATACTTATTCTTTCTCTAAAATCAAAAAGATGCGGGGATGTATAAACACCAACTTTATAACCCAAACTGCTAAGGCAATATGCGCAAAAGCCAGAGGTAGAACCTTTGCCTTTTGTACCGGCAATATGGATAACTTTCATGTTTCTATATGGTATTTTAAGCCTTTCAAGAAGCAAGCGCGTTCTTTCCAGCTTTAAATACTTTTGGTAAGGGATTATAGATTTTTTTTCATAATTTATAAATGAATCCAAATAATCCCGGGCTTGTTTATAATTTTTAAACATGGGCAGGATATAAATCTATTATATATTAATTTTGTTTTAAATCGGTCAACAAAACAAAAAATAACTAATTCTAATGACGGAAATGCCGAATACCGGTGAAAACCATACTAATTCCCAGCTTATCACATAAAGCGATGACATCATCATCTTTTATAGAACCTCCGGGCTGAATTATGGCTTTAATACCTTTTTTAGCTGCTGCCGCAATTGAATCTTCTTTAGGAAAAAATCCATCTGAAGCTAAAACTGCTAATTTGATGGTGGAAGCAAAATTTTTTAAAGCGATATTCACTGCCCCTACTCTGGATGGCTGTCCCCCGCTAAGCCCTAGAACAGAACTATTTTTTGCAATAACTATGGAATTAGATTTAACAAATTTAACCACTTTCCAGGCAAACATCAAATCATTTAATTCTCTCTGAGTAGGCTTTCTTTTTGTAACTACTTCCAAATTTTTCTTATTAAAAGTCAATATGTCCCTATCTTGAGTAAGATAGCCGAAAATAGTTGACTTTATCTCTTCGCCGTTAACATCCTGATTCAAATCCGCGCTTAAAATCCTTAAATTTTTTTTAGTAAAAAATATCTTTAACGCTTCTTTAGAATATGTAGGCGCGATTACACACTCTTTAAACCCGCTTTTTAATATCTGTAAAGCGGTCTCTTTATCAACTTTTCTATTTAAGCTGACAATGCCCCCAAAACTAGAAAGCATATCAGCCTTATACGCTTTTTTGTAGGCGGAAGCCAATTTTTTATCTACGCCAACCCCGCAAATAGATGAATGTTTGACTATTACCGAAGCAGGTTCATCAAACTCTTTTATCATTAGAAAAGCCGTATCTAAATCAAAAAAATTATTATATGATAATTCTTTTCCCTGAAATTGTTTAAAACTCAAGCCTTTATTAGTTACTTTCCAATATAATTCTCCTTTCTGGTGAGGATTTTCTCCATAGCGCAATGAAGATTTTTTTTCTAAATTCCAAGTTAAAACATCTCTTCCTTTCAAATAATTATATATCGCGTTATCATACTCTTTAGTTAGAAAAAAAGCCTCTTGTGCCAATAATTTTAAGGTTTCATCAGACATAAACCCTTTATTTTTTTCTAATTCTGAAATAATTATTTTATATTTCTGATTACTGCTTACACAAGCAACATTTTTATAATTTTTGCCTGCGGCTCTTAACATTGCCGGCCCTCCGATATCTATGTATTCAATCATTTCATCACAATTCAACTTTTCTGATATTTTTTCAATAAATGGATACAAATTAACTACTACCATATCAATAGGCCGAATACCCAAAGCCCTAATTTCTTCTAAATGCAAAGGATGTTTTTTATTTGCTAATATCCCGCCAAAAACTTTTGGATGTAAAGTTTTAACTCTTCCCGAAAGTATCTCTGGGAAACCGGTAACTGATGATACTTCCATAACATCAACGCCATTTTTTCTCAATAGTACTGCCGTTTTGCCTGTAGAAATTATTTCTACATTTAACGCGGACAATCTTTTAGCGAAAGGGATTATTCCCTTTTTATCCCAAACACTTATTAACACTCTTCTAATTTTAAGCATACTCAGCAACTCCCTTATAATTTACATACTTACCCAACCATCATAATAATTAATCAAACACTAAATTTTATATCTAAAATATCATTTTCTTCAGTTATATAATCACGGGCATAAGTTTTGACAAACCCTTTAGCTTTTGCTTCAGCTAAGTTAAAAAAATTATCCAGGTCTCTACAGTTAACTACCTCCGCTCTTATAAAACCTCTTTTTAAATCACTATGTATCTTACCCGCGGCTTCTAAAACATTTAATCCTTTATCCAAACTCCAAGCATGAACTTCCTTTTTCCCAGCAGTAAAAAATAAAATTATTTCTGTTTTTTTTAAAACTTCTCTTATTAAATTATTTATATCTTCCACATTATTCTTCCCTATTGAAGGTTTATATGTAACTAATTGCAGCGGCTTTAGCACGATCGCTTCTTCTTCTGTAAACTCTAAATCACATAGCAACATCTCTTGTTCTAATTTCTCCTGAACTTTAGATAAAACCTGTTTTTCTTATTCATCTTCTGTCTTTAAAATTCGTTTTTCAATTTTATCCAAATCAATTACTATCAAATCTATTTTCTTTTCAATGTCAAATACAACAGCATCAGCTTTTTCTAAATCTGTTTCCATAAACTCTACAGTGTAAGGGGTTACTTTCTGAGGAGAAAATTTCATAACTAACTTGTCAAAATTCTCGCATTTGTATTTGTATTTACCGGACTCTATTTCTAGGCCCAAATTATATATTTTCATAAAAAATTTTTCCTATTTTTTTATAATATTCTATATTGTCGGCAAATTTCAAAAAACATATTTTACAATACAGATTATTTTAATCAAACATGCATTGATTCTTTTCTTTCCTTTGCTTTCTCTACAATATCTTTGGTAATTCGGAGGGGAACTACTTCATAATGAGAAAAACTCATTGTATAATTCCCTCTACCAGCAGTAGCAGACCTTAAATCCGATGCGTATTTAAACATCTCTGCCAAGGGCACATTAGCTTTTACCACCTCGTTTTTGCCTTTTACTTCCATACCTAAGACCCTTCCTCTTCGCCCGCTTATATCTCCCGTTATCTGTCCCATAACATCAACTGGAGCAACAATTTCCACATTCATGATCGGCTCAAGCAATTGGCTCCCACCCTGGTCAAAAGCTTTTTTCAAAGCCATAGATGCCGCAATTTGAAATGCTCTATCAGAAGAATCTACCGAATGGTACGAACCGTCAAAAAGGGTTACTTTGATATCTACTATCGGATATCCGGCTAAAAATCCTTCTTTCATCGTATTAATTAAACCTTTTTCAACCGAGGGTATAAAATTACGCGGGATAGCACCGCCTTTTATTTTATCTACAAATTCAAATTTTTTACCTCTTTCCAAAGGTTCAATTTCTAACGACACATCCCCGTATTGGCCTTTACCTCCTGATTGTTTTTTATACTTATGCGCAACAGTTACTGATTTACTTAGAGTTTCCAAATAAGGAACTTTAGGTGTCCCTAATTCCACTTCCGCGTTATATTTTCTCTTCATTCTTTCTATTATTACATGAAGATGAAGTTCTCCCATGCCGGAAATAATATGCTCTTTTGTCTGAGCATCAATAGAAACACTGCAGGTACAATCCTCACTAGTCAACCGTTTCAAAGCGGAAGAAATCTTATCTTCATCCTGCCTGGTTTTTGGTTTAACCGAAGCCGAATACGCGGGAGAAGGAAAATTTAAAGGACTAAACTCTAAAACTCTTGAAACCGCGCAAAGCGTATCTTGTGTCTTAGTTTCTTTTAACTTAGCAACAGCGGCAATATCCCCCGCGCAAACCGTATCTTGAGAAATCTGTTGTTTACCTTGTAAAATGTAAAGCTGCCCGAATTTTTCTTTGATTCCCTTATTCTTATTAAAAAATTCGCTATGTGATTGGAGCTTGCCTGAAAAAACTCTAAAAATATTAAGTTGTCCTACAAAAGGATCAATTATTGTTTTAAAAACTTGTGCAGAAAAAGGAGCATCTATATCAGCCTCAACTAACAATTCTTCTCCAGACTTATCCTTAGCTTTTCGGCTTAAAGATTCGCCTACGGAAGGCATAATCCCCGAAACAACTTCAAGCAATTCATCTATGCCTTTTTCTTCAATTGCCGCCCCTCCAATAACAGGAAAAACTAATGAGTTGATGATTTCTTTCTTTAAATTCGGTTTTATCTCTTCGTCTTTGATACTGCCTGTTTCCAAAAATTCTTCAAGCAAGTTATCTTCATTTTCCGCAACAATTTCAATAAGGCTATTATACAAAAATTCGTCTTTGGTCTTATCCTTTAAAATTCTTGTCACATTAGACCCTTCAACTACCTCTAACCTTACAATTTTCTTTGTTAAACTCTGTCTTATATCCTCTAATGTCTTTTTATAATCCGCGTTTTCCTTATCTAACTTATTAATAAAAAAAAGACAAGGCACATTCCCTTTGATTAAAAGATCCCAAACTTTTTCTGTCCCTACGCCTACGCCTTCAACAGCGTCAACCACTATAATAGCAAAATCTACGGCTCTAATTCCTGAAACTGCCTCTCCGATAAAATCCAGGTATCCGGGAATATCTATAAATTGTAAATTCATTTCTTTATATTTCGCGTTTAATACCGCTAAATTGATAGAACTTTTGCGTTCTCTTTCATCTTCCTCGTAATCACAAATAGAATTTCCATCTTGTACGCTTCCTAACCTTGTGGTCACCCCACACTTAAAAAGAATTGCTTCAGCCAATGATGTCTTTCCGGACTGAGCATGCCCGCATATCAAAAAACTCATTTTCTTGGTTACGTCACTGTTCATATGAATCCTCCTCCTTTCAAAGTAATACTTGAAAATTCATCAACAAATGTTATAACTTTAATTTATCCTGGATTTCCTTCTATGTATGATTCTTTTAAAAGTGTGATAGGGTGAATTTCTCTAGAATTCCGCAGAATAAACAGGATTCTATTATATTAGAATTAGAATGTTTAGTCAAGATTAAGTGAGGTTCTTTGAATTATTTCATTTTGTCACCATAACTCTTTACTAATCAATGAGTTATGATAAAAACTATACTTAGGATATTCTTAATCAAAAGATAAATAGTAATTATTCGTTTTTTTAACGATAATATTAATCTGCTATTATCATAGCATCCCCAAAACTAAAAAATCGAAAACTGTTATCTTGAGCATATTTATATGCTTCTTTTACCGCGTTTACTCCATAAAAAGAAGATATTAGAATTAAATTGCTGGAACGGGGGGTATGAAAATTAGTAATTATAGAATCAACTATTTTAAATTTATATCCCGGGACAATATAAAGATCTGTTTCCCCTGAGTATGGTGCAATTTGAGCAACACCCTCATCATCAATAAAGGCTGCACTTTCTAAAGTTCTAATTGCGGTTGTTCCTACCACAGTTATACGTTTACCTCTTTTTTTTGCCAAATTGATAGTCTCTGAGGCAGATTCAGAAATATTTATCCATTCAAACCCGATGTCATGCTCCCGAATATCCTCTTTCTTCACCGGCCTAAATGTAGATAACCCGCAATGAAGGGTTATATAAATAATCTTTACTCCTTTAGCCATTATTTCTCTGATCAAATTATCGGTAAGATGCAGGCCTGCGGTAGGAGCAGCTACCGCACCTTCCTTCTTAGCATAAATTGTTTGATAATCACTAAAATCTGAAATTTCTTTTTTTATATATGGAGGAAGAGGCACATCACCGGAATTGATCAAATAATCTTCTAAATCCGGGGGATAAAACTTTAGAATTCTTAACCCCCCAGAAGTTTTATCAATTATTTCAGCTGTAAAATTCCCTTTATCAAAGATAATCGTATCATTCACTCTAGCCCGCTTTCCCGGCTTTACCAAAGCTTCCCATATTCCTTTTTCTTTTTTTTTCAAAACTAATACTTCAATTTTCCCCCCACTCTTTTTTCTCCCCATAATACGGGCTTTAATCACTTTTGTATTATTTAATACTAAAACGTCTCCGTCCTCTAAAAATTCTACGACATCTTTAAAGATTCCTTCTCTGATTTTTTTATTATTTTGCTGCAGTATTAAAAGACGGCAATTATCTCTGGGGGTAACCGGTTCCTGAGCGATAAGCTCTGATGAGATTTTATAATCATATTCTGATATATCAAAAACACCTTTTTCCATATTACTTTTCATTAACCATTTATTTAACAGGATTATATATTCGCAAAATAATAAAATTATTTATCTAATCAGACGAGATTGGCCTGCTATTTGAATTGAATACTCTATTTAACCCAAATAATGCAGTTAGATTCTTTGCCCGGAGGGGCGACTCCAAAATTTTCACAGGAAAATTTGGAAAAGCCGAGGTTACCTTAGCAAGCTGCAAAGGCCCTATTTTGTACATCGCAGTTTTTACATAACTGTTTTGTTTGTTATTCATTGCGCATATAGGTTTTTTTCAAATGCATTTTTCGGGTTAAACTAAACTTTGTAAACTGTTACTATCATCGCATCAATTCATGCATTTTCATTATAGGCAGGAACAACGAAATAACTATACCTCCGATAATTACACCCATAATAACAATAATTGCCGGTTCAAGTAAAGTAAGAAGCCCCGAAGTTAGGGTATCTACATCCTTATTATAAAGCTCGTATATTTTTTCAAGCATACCCCCCAAAGCGCTCCCTTCTTCGCCTACCCCAATAATATTAACGGCCATTAAAGTGGAAAACCCGCGTAACGATAAAGCC
>JAUVUO010000040.1 GCA_030601015.1 Candidatus Omnitrophota bacterium
AACTCTACCGTCAATTTTTATTACTGGAACAATCTCAGCAGCTGTTCCAGTTAAAAAACATTCTTGTCCTATAAAAAGTTCGTGACGAGTTAAAACATGCTCATGAGTAAGTATTTTTAATTTTTTACTAATTTCTAAAACAACATCCCTGGTAATACCTCTCAAAATACCCATACATTGAGGGGGTGTATAAATTTCTCCGTTCTTTACAGCAAAAATATTATCACCTGTACATTCAGCTACATAACCAAGATGATCAAGCATCAAAGCTTCTTGATACCCTGAATTAACAGCTTCTATTTTAGCTAAAATATTATTCAAATAATTTAAAGATTTAATTTGAGGATTTAAAGCTTCCGGAATATTTCGTACCGTAGGTACTGTTATTATATCCATCCCTATATCATATAATTCCTTAGGATATAAGGTTATCTTATCGGTAATAACAACTATAGTTTCATTTCCCTCACATTTTCTTGGATCAAGCCCTAAATCACCTTCCCCTCGAGAAACAATAACTCTTATATAACAATCTTTTAATTTATTTGCTTTAAGTGTATCCACTATAGCTGTAACCATCTCTTTTTTACATATAGGAATTTTTAAACTAATAGACTGTGCGGACTCATATAACCTATCAACATGTTCTTTTAATTTAAATATTAAAGAACTATATACTCTTATCCCCTCAAATACTCCATCCCCATATAAAAACCCGTGATCAAATACTGAAATTTTAGCTTGATTTTTATCAACAATCTTGCCGTTTAAAAAAACTTTCATTTTCCCTCCTTTAATTCTATTGCCGTTACATTTGTTCAGTTAAAATTAATATATTATATATATCCATTAAGGTCAACAAAGTTTATATTTAAACTTAATTTTATTTTTATCCGACTTCCATTATACCATCATTAATAGCCAATTTTCTTTCGGCTTTATTAGCTAACTCTAAATTATGAGTTACTAAAATAATTGTCTTTTTTTTATCTTTATTAAGGCTACTCAATAAATTTACAACTTTATCCTCAGAATCTTTATCTAGGTTACCTGTAGGCTCATCACAAAGTATGACTTCCGGATCATTTATTAAAGCCCTGGCAATAGCAACCTTCTGTTTTTCTCCACCGCTTAATTGTGAAGGAAAAAAATTACTCCTTTTTTCTACCCCTAAATATTCTAACAATTCCTGAATTTTTTTTAAAATAATTTTCTTTTTTACAGAAGATAAATACGAGGCTATACTTATATTTTCCGCTACTGTCAATTCCTCTATTAAATGATAAAATTGAAAAACAAATCCTATATGTTTACTCCTCCAAAAAGACAACTCTTTATCACGAAACTTATAAATATTTTTCCCTTTAAAAAAAACTTTACCTTTTGTAGGCTTATCTAAACCGCCTAAAATATGCAGTAAAGTTGATTTTCCTGCACCTGACGGCCCGACTATAGAAAGATATTCGCCGGAACGAACTGAAAAACAAATATCTTTTACTACAGTAATTGATTTTTGTCCGCCGCGATAAGTCTTTTTTAAAGAAGAAACCTTTATTAATTTATTCATAACGCAAAGCCTTTGAAGGTGATAAATTGGAAGCCCTTATAGCCGGAATAAGACTAAATACATATGATAAAAACATCCCCACCCCAATAATCAACGAAATATCTCCATAATCTATTGCCATAGGTAAATATTCTATATAATAAATTTCCACCGGTAATTTTATAAATTGATATTTTTCTACGCCGATACACAACCCGCAGCCTAACAATGCCCCCCAAAAAGTCCCAATAACCCCTAAAATCAGCCCCTGAGAACTAAAAATTGCTAATATCCTGCTGCTGGAAAATCCTAAAGATTTCAAAATACCTATATCTTTAGTTTTTTCAACAACACTAACCGTTACTGTAGCAAAAATATTAAAAGACGCGACTAAAACAATCAAACTTAAAATTATAAACATAGTTAACTTTTCAAGCTTCAAAGCAGAAAACAAAACTTTATCTGATTCGACCCAGGTAGTTACAAACACACCTTGATTATACTTACACAAAATCTTCTTTTTAACTTCGTTTGCCGTAAAAGGGTCGTCTAGCCTTACTCCCAAAAATATAAGATAGTTCGGAGACAAACTTTTTGCTTTTTCCAAATCAGTGATAAGATAATTATTATCTATATCAAATAATCCTAACTTAAAGACACCCCTAACTTTATCATTTTGTGCCTTAAACTTTTTCACCAAAGGATAGAATTCTATCTCATCTGATATAAAAAATCTATTTTTTAATCCCTCACCTACAAAAAAACCTTCATTACCTGAAACATCCTCTACATATTGATAAAACTGTTTTCTTTCCTGTTTATCCGTAAAATCTATTCCTTTAACTACTAAAGGAACAATCAATTTATCAAACTTAGCAAATACTTGTGTTTGTATAAAAACAGAAGCACCTGAGACTTCTTCCCATGTTTTAATTTTCTCTTTTATAATATTTAAATACTCCGGGTCTAAACTTTCAATAATAAGATGAGGTTTAACCCTTGTAAATCTTTCGACTAAATCACGGTCAAACCCATTCATAACCGAAATAACTACAATTAAAGTAGCTATTCCTAAAGCAATCCCCATACAAGACACAATACCTATAAAAGATATATGCCTGGATTTACCCCTAAAAAGATATCGCCTTGCTAAAAATAATTCTGGTATCATTTTTTATTAAAATCTGAGGTGAAAAAAATTGAAACAAAAATCATAAACAATATTTAGCGCTTTAGCCTAATAATTCCAACGCCTGATCCCTTAAAGCCAAACTTAAATAAAAATTATGACTCAATAGTATTGTTCTGTACTTGTTTTATATCTTCCGTATCTTGTTCTTTTTTATCCGTATTATCTAAAGATTTAAGGAGAGGAAAAAGGATCACATCTCTTATTGAAGGCTGATTAAGCAACACCATTACTAATCTATCTATACCTATTCCTAATCCGGCTGCAGGAGGCATACCATATTCTAAACTAAGCAAAAAATCACTATCTATTTTCTTTGGAAGTTCTTCCTCCACCTCTAACTGTTTATTAAACCGGTCTCTCTGCTCGATAGGATCATTCAGTTCAGAGTAAGCATTCGCGACTTCTAACCCTGCAATAAATAATTCAAATCTCTCCACTAAATAAGGATTATCTTTCTTTGTCTTAGCTAAAGGAGATGTCCATGTAAAATAATCTGTAATGAACACCGGCTTCCCCTTAGGATAATTTTTTTCGATTAACTCTTCGGTAATATTCATAATCTGAGTACGGCTTAAACCTTTTGATAAACTCAACTTTTTACTTATCTTCTCTAACATAACTTCCTGAGAATCACTACACTCAACACCAAACTCTTTTTTAAAAAGATCAGCAAAAGAAATTCTAGGCCAAGGCGGAGTGAAATCTATCTCCTGCCCCTGATAATCAATGATCAAAGAAGAATTTATTTCTTTTGAAAGAAAAGTAAACAAATCTTCACACATCTTCATCATATATTCATAATTTTCATAAGAACAATAAGCTTCAAGCATTGTAAATTCGGGATTATGTCTGGTTGAGACACCCTCATTACGAAAACTTCTATTTATCTCATAAACTTTTGCTAATCCCCCTACCAAAAGCCGTTTCAAATAAAGTTCGGGAGCAATCCTTAAATAAACATCAGAATCAGTAGCATTATGATGAGTGGAAAAGGGCCTTCCCGCGGCTCCTCCGGCAACCCGGTGAAGCATCGGCGTTTCGACCTCCATATACTTCAAATTATCAAAAAAATTCCTAATTAAAGAGGTTATTTTAGAACGTTTAATAAATACTTCTCTAACTTCTGAATTTGAAATAAGATCCAGATATCTCTGCCTATACCTTACCTCTACATCCTTTAATCCATGCCACTTTTCAGGTAACGGCCTAAGACACTTCGAAATAAGTTTTATCTCCGCAACCCTTACAGTTATTTCCTCTGTCCTGGTTTTAAACAATGTCCCTTTAATTCCGACAATATCTCCAACATCCAACTCTTTATATAACTTATAACTTTCTTCTAAAGTATTTAATTGAGCATAAAACTGTAATCTGCCGAGTTCATCACTTAAATGCCCAAAACCGGATTTTCCATGTTCTCTCTTAGAAACCAACCTTCCCGCAAACGAAACCTCTTTCCCTTCTTCAAAATTGTCCAATATCTCCTTGGAATATAAGGGTTTTGGGAAACTAGTCTCTGCAAAAGGATTGTAATATTGTTGAGTAATTCTCTTTAATTTTTCTTTCATAATCATTAGATTATATAGAATATACTATACTATGTCAAATCAAATCGGATATTTGTTATTGCTAAAATCACAAACTGCACGGCAAGAAGCCTACCCATTAGTTTTCCGTTATATAACTACTTGGTCAACTTTTTATTTTTCTAAGGCAATAGCCATTCATAAATAAAAATAAGACCACTAAGACTAAGGGAAACGGTTCCAATATTCTCATGATTAGTTACGCTTCCATTACTATAATAAAAAATACCAATGCATGATAGGATTAACATTAACCATCTGCCGCCGCAACTCATCTTACTTAAATCTACACCAATCCATCCCTTCATAGGCATAACTTCAATCATAAATAGTATCCAATATTCAATAATTCCAAAAATTATAGCGCAAATCAATGCTAACTTAGTTTTGGGAATAATCGTATTCTTTTAATCGAATATTTGATTTTCTGGTTATTATTTTTGGCATTGTTTATTTTATATCGGACAGGCACAGAGGCCTGTCTCTACATATTTTGGTATATTTTATATTTTTGATTTATTTTTTATTTGCATAACATAAAAATCAGCGGCGCGTTAGCGTCCGCTGAATTGCCTGGTTATGCCGGATTTGTTTTCTTCGTCTTCCGCCCATGTGGCAGGATGATTGATTATGTATTCTCTGATCTTTTGCAATGATTTATTATTTCTGATTATATGGTCATTGAATGATCTTTGCCAGATTTTTTTATTGAATGAGGGCCATGCGTTATTTTTTACAGCATTGATATATTTTTTTGTCGATAACGTTTTTATCCGTTGTATTAAATTTGATAATGATATATTTGAATATGTAGGGACAGACCCCCGTGTCTGTCCGTTATTTGATGATATTTGATTATTTATAATTATAATCGCGTGAATATGGTTGGGCATAACAATAGTTGATAATCTATTTCTTGACATTGAGATGTATATATATGTTATAAAGTTTTTATTATATTTTCTGCCCAACCCTTAGCTTTTTGAATATTTTTCTCTGTCTCTCTTTTTATTGGATTTCGAAAATCAATTTCTCCTAAGATTTGATTATTTTTCAAAGCTTCTTTCATTTTATCAAAAATTTTACCTTTCAATCCTCTATGGCAGCAAAACAATCCTACTTTTTTATTTGATAATGAATGTTCAGAAAAAAATGTATTTACGGGCGGCGCATATGTTCCTGCCCACACAGGTGTACCAATAAATAAGACATCATATCCTCTGATATCTTTATCTATAGGTAATAACTCAGTCTTAGCCTTCATAATTGCCGCTTTGACACCCCAAACATATTTCATAAAGCCTTTTGACTTCATTTCTCTTTTTGGTTTTAATTCCAAAAGATCTGCGCCTATTGTTTTTGCAATATTTTCTGCTATTAGCTTTGTGTTTCCTTCAAATGAATAAAAAATCACAATTGTTTTCATAAATATTTCTCCTTCGTATTATATTTCGATTGTTTAGACGATTTATTATCAGGCGATTCGTGAATCGCCCCTTGTATATTGAACAAATTGTCGCGAAACCTTCCTTCAGTCAGGCAGCCTGACCGCATTATCTTCTGCTATATCTCATCGTGGGGCCAGATACCCGCCGAGAACACCTTTTGCAGAAAAAACAATCTGCCAAAGTTGGGTTTGCCGGGATCGAGAAGAGCCGGCGCAGGATAGAAGATAATATTTCCACATCCGGTAAAATTGTTCATCGTAATGTCTTCTAAAAACCTCCCAATGATTATGAAAATTTTTAAACCACTGAATTAGGGTTTTATCATAATCGGCCCCAAAGTTATGCCAATCCTCTATATGAAATAATCCCTCACTAGCTCTACATATTTGTTTTGCCGACGGCACTATGGAATTTGGAAAGATATATCGTTCCATCCAGGGATCGTTTCTAATTGTAGAACGATTGTTGCCAATAGTATGAAGCAAAAAAAGCCCATCTTCTTTTAGGCAACGATGAACGATACGCATAAACGTTCGATGATTTTTGTAGCCAACATGCTCAAACATCCCCAGGGAAAAAATTCGATCAAATTTTCCCTCGAGATTACGGTAATCCTGCAAGCGTATTTCAACAGGTAGTCCACGGCAAAATTTTTTGGCAAAATTCGCTTGTTCTTTTGAAACAGTTATACCCAGCACTTTAACGGGATACTGTTCGGCTATAAATTTGGCAGTTCCTCCCCAGCCACAACCGATGTCTAAAATCCGCATTCCTGGACGCAGCTGAAGCTTTCGGCAAACCAAATCCAGCTTTGCTTTTTGAGCCTCATCAAGCGTAGACGCGTTCTTCCAGTAACCACAGCTATAAATCATATATTCATCAAGCATACATTGATAAAAATCGTTTCCCATATCATAATGATGCTTTCCAATAATAAACGCTCGGCCGGGGTTTTGCATGTTATAAACTTTAGCTTTTAAATGTTCCCAAAGATTAAACCATGGTTTGACCATTGTATGGAGCTGAGCACTCAAAACCTTACAAAAAAATTCATCAAGTTTTTCGGAATCCCACCAGCCATCCATGTAGGCCTCACCTAAACCTAAAGAGCCTTCTAACAATACTTTCGCGAAAAATTTTTTATTATGGACATGAATATCCCATGGACGGGATCCACCGATTCTGATATCAGCTAATGATAACAGCTGTTCTAATTTTCGGCTAAAAATATTTTTTACCATTTTTATACCTCTAAACAAGCATCAATAATAGGATCTATATTATCTGTAGGAAACAGCCTTACTGTATTAAAAACACCATAAGGTGAGGGATAATAAGTAGTAATCTTTAATGTTTCTGCTGAAACGTTAAGGAAAAAACACATATTTACCAAAATTATTTTAATAATAAAGCTTTTGGATTTTTTCATTTTTTCTCCTTTACTAAATTTAATTATTTCAAATTACTTTTATCTGATTTTCCATATATTAAAAAATCTAAAAAGTATTTACCCTCCCCCATTATAATTAATAAAATACTGACTGCCATTGATTCCATTTATTGCATCTATAATCACTTAATACTCACCTAGAAAGAGGAAAATGACATGCACAAAATCGCCCGTCTTTTTGAATAAGCCCCGGTTCATCTCTCTTGCATTTTTCTTTAGTATATATACATCTCGTATGGAAACGGCAGCCGGAAGGAGGATTAATTGGACTTGGAATGTCGTCTTTTAATATAATCCTCTTTTCTTTCCTTTTTGTGCTCAAATCCGGAATAGATGAAATCAAGGCTTCGGTATAAGGATGATAAGGAGTTTTATATAATGATTTTGAATCCGATATCTCCATAATCTTGCCTAAATACATTACTATCACTCTATCACTAATATATTCTACCACTCTTAAATCATGCGCGATAAACAAATAAGTGAAGCTGAACTTTCCTTGTAATTTATTTAATAAATTTAAAATTTGAGCCTGAATGGAAACATCTAAAGCCGACACCGGCTCATCCGCGATTATAAGCTTCGGCCTTAAAGAGAGAGCCCTGGCAATACCTATCCTTTGTCTCTGCCCCCCGCTAAATTCATGAGGATAAAGGGAAATTGAATTTTTTGTTAACCCTACAACATCTAGTATCTCTAAAACTTTTTTTCTGTTATCCTCTCCTTTGGCAATCTTATAAATAGTCAAACCTTCTCCGATTATTTGCCCTACTGTCATCCTTGGATTTAAAGAAGCATAGGGGTCTTGAAAAATAACTTGTATATTTTTACGAAAAAGTTTAAACTCTTTGGGCTTTAAATTTATTATATCTTTCCCTTCATAAATCACATTACCGGAAGTAGGTTTCATTAAATTGGCGATTATTCTTCCTAATGTAGATTTACCGCACCCGGACTCTCCCACAAGCCCAAGAGTCTCTCCTCTCTTAATATTAAAACTAACACCGCTTAAAGCCTGAACAACAGCCTTGAAATTATTAAAAAGCCCGCCGGTTACCGGAAAGTGTTTAACTATATTATTAACTTCAACTAAATTATTCATATGTTTCTCCAGACTACAGACATCAGACAATAGACATAAGACTTAAAACAAAAAATAAAATACCAAATAAATATTAAAATAGCTCATAATGAATTATCAATATCCTTCTCCCAGTTTTCGGGGTTTATTGCAATGTATTTTCTGATAGCATGTAAAGATTTTTCGTTTCGAATAATGCGATCATAGAAAGACCGTTGCCAAACCGGATGTTTAGGCGTATTTCGTAATATATTTATACGTTTTGTTACCACAGATTTAAAACCAGCCACAAAAGACGATAATGTTTGTTTGCAAATATGATTATCCGTAGGGGCGGCTGGCTGGCCGCCCGTTATATTCCGTTGAATTATAATTATACAATGTAAAT